>NZ_JABWRG010000025.1:0-51648 GCF_014268825.1 Pseudomonas sp. SWRI51
ATTCTGGTGGGTGCACAGATCCTGGGGCTGCTTCGCAGCCCATCGCGACACAAGGCCGCTCCTACACAATCAAAAGCAACTTCCCCGAAAGCATAGAATCTCCGACAGTATCGGCGCAGAGCCGCGATATTGATATCTGGCTCAGATCACTGTGGGAGCTGGCGCCAGCCTGCGATGAGGCCAGAGACTACCGAGCCAATGCGAGGCGGTTATAGCCCGCCGGTTGCGTTGAACCCCACCCCCGCCGCGGTCAGCAGCGACAGCGGCAGCAGCAGGGTATCGAGCAGCGCACTGCCCGGCAGGTCCAGCCCAGGCCACGCCGGGGCCTGCGCCCCGAAGCGGTCCAGCGGGCAGCAGCCGCCGTTCATCACATACAGGTCCAACCGGGTGCCGGCGTACACCACAGGCGCCCCCGGCTTGTTGGCATCAAGCGTGCGCACCGTGGCGCAACCGCCCAGCGCGCCCAGCATCAGCAGCGCCAGCAGCGGCTTTTTCACTCATCAGCCCCGTAGTGATGCTCGCCCCAACGCGGCAGCATGTCCTGGGGGATGTCCAGCAGGTTGAGCACCCGTGCCACGACAAAATCGACCAGGTCGTCGATGGTCTGCGGCTGGTGATAGAACCCCGGCGCTGCCGGCAGAATCACCGCGCCCATCTGCGACAGCTTGAGCATGTTCTCAAGGTGAATGGTCGAGAACGGCGCCTCGCGCGGTACCAGAATCAACTGCCGACGCTCTTTCAAGGTGACGTCGGCAGCGCGCTCGATCAGGTTGTTGCAGGCCCCGGTGGCAATCGCCGACAGCGTGCCTGTGGAGCACGGCACTACGACCATCGCCGCCGGCGCGCCAGAGCCGGACGCTACCGGCGACATCCAGTCCTCTTTACCATACACGCGGATCTGCCCAGCGGCAGCACCGGTGTATTCGGTCAGAAAAGCCTGCATGCCCTGCGGCTTGGCCGGCAGCACCACGTCAGTCTCGGTGGACATCACCAGTTGCGCGGCCTTGGAGATGAGAAAGTGCACCTCGCGGTCTTCGCGCACCAGGCAGTCGAGCAGGCGCAGGCCATATTGCGCGCCGGAGGCGCCGGTCATGGCCAGGGTGATGCGTTCCGGGCCGCTCACTTGAGCGCCTCGGCGAGCTTGCCGTGCAGGCCGCCAAAGCCGCCGTTGCTCATGATCACCACATGGGTGCCAGGGCGGGCCTGGCCCTTGATGCGCTCGATAATCGCCTCGAGGCTGTCGGCAACCACGCTCGGCACGGTGCATTCGGCGGCAGTACCCGCCAAGTCCCAACCCAGGTTGGGCGGCGCGTACCAGATCACCTGGTCGGCATCGTTGACGCTTTCTGGCAAGCCGTCGCGGTGCGCGCCCAGCTTCATGGAGTTGGAGCGCGGTTCGATCACGGCAATCACCGGCGCCTCGCCGACGCGCTTGCGCAGGCCGTCGAGGGTGGTGGCGATGGCAGTCGGGTGGTGGGCGAAGTCATCGTAGATGGTCACGCCCTGCACTTCGGCGACCTTTTCCATACGCCGTTTGACGCTCTTGAACGCGCTCAGGCCTTCGATGGCCATGGCGGGTACCACGCCAACATGGCGCGCCGCCGCCAGCGTGGCGAGGGCGTTGGCCACGTTGTGCTGGCCGGTCATGCCCCAGTCCACCACGCCTTGGGCCTCACCCTCGAACAACACTTCGAAGCGCGAGCCGTCGGGGCTGAGCAGGCGCGCCTGCCACTGGCCGCCGGCGCCGGTGGTTTGCACCGGGGTCCAGCACCCCATGCCAATCACCCGCTCTAGCGCAGGCTCGGTGGTGGGGTGAATGACCAGGCCTTCGCTCGGGATGGTCCGCACCAGGTGGTGGAACTGACGCTCGATGGCGGCAAGGTCCGGGAAGATATCTGCATGGTCGAACTCAAGGTTGTTGAGGATCGCCGTGCGCGGATGGTAGTGCACGAACTTCGAACGCTTGTCGAAGAAGGCGCTGTCGTATTCGTCGGCCTCGACCACGAAGAACGGCGTACCACCCAGGCGCGCCGACACCGAGAAGTTCTGCGGCACACCGCCGATCAGGAAGCCCGGGCTCATGCCGGCGTGTTCCAGCACCCAGGCCAGCATGCTGCTGGTGGTGGTCTTGCCGTGGGTACCGGCCACAGCCAGCACCCAGCGGCCCTGCAACACGTGGTCGGCCAGCCACTGCGGGCCGGACACATAAGGCAGGCCCTTGTTCAGTACGTACTCAACGGCGGGGTTGCCGCGCGACATGGCGTTGCCGATCACCACCAGGTCTGGCGCAGGGTCCAGCTGGGCGGGGTCGTAACCTTGGATCAGCTCGATGCCCTGGGCTTCGAGCTGAGTGCTCATGGGGGGATAGACGTTGGCGTCGCAGCCGCTGACGCGGTGGCCAAGGTCCTTGGCCAGCACCGCCAGCGAGCCCATGAAAGTGCCGCAAATACCGAGAATGTGAATGTGCATGATCGACCTCGCAAAACATCGAGGCAGGGTAGCCCAGGGCGAGGGAAATCGCACCCGCTGTTTCGCTTAGCCGGCCCTGGCGATGCCGTGTTTGCGCAGTTTCCGATACAGGGTGTTGCGGCTGATGCCCAGGTGCTCGGCGACCTGGGTCAAATGCCAGCGTTTTGCCTCGAGAATGCCAAGCAACGCAGCGCGCTCGGCGTGCTCAAGGCTGTGGCAGCGGGCTTGCCCGGCGATGGCATCGGCAGGGGGTTCAAGGGTGGCCGAGCGCACGTCATCGTGGGGCAAGCCCGCGCCCACGCTGCGCACGACCTGGGGCAGGTCGTGGTACTCGACCCGACCGTCGTCACAGAGCGCTGCCACGGTCCGCAGCACGTTGCGCATCTGCCGCACGTTGCCCGGCCAGGCAAAGCTCAGCAACGCCTGGCGCGCCGCAGGTTCGAGGGCGATGGGTTGGCCTTGCGCCTCTTGTTGCAACAGAAACTCCAGCAGTTGCGCCTTGTCGCTGCGCTCGCGCACAGCCGGCAACGGCACTTCCAGGCCATTGAGACGGTAATACAGGTCTTCGCGGAAACTGCCCTGCGCGACCCGTTCCAGCAAATCGCGGTGGGTGGCGCTGATGATGCGCACATCCACAGGCTGCGGTTCGCCGCCAATCGGCACCACCTGGCGCTCTTCGAGCACCCGCAGCAACCGGGTTTGCAGCGCCAGCGGCATGTCGCCGATTTCGTCCAGCAGCAAGGTGCCGCCGTCGGCCTGCAACAGCTTGCCACGCATGCCTTCCTTGCGTGCACCGGTGAAGCTGCCGCCGCGGTAACCGAACAGCTCGCTCTCGATCAGGCTCTCGGGAATGGAGGCACAGTTGATGGCCACGAATGGCTTGAGCCGGCGCGCGCTGGCCTGGTGCACGGCCTGGGCAAAGGCTTCTTTGCCGCAGCCGGTTTCACCGCGCAGCAACAACGGCACGTCACGTTCGAACACGCGTACGGCGCGCTGGAGTTGGTGCTGCAGGGCTGGGTCGAGCAGACAGATACCGGGCTCGGCACTGGGCAAGGCAGCCGCAGGCAATGCCTGTGGCAGTGACCATTGCGGCGCCTGCGCCCGGCCCCGCAGGCTTGCGAACACCTGGCGCCCGTCGCGGGTACGCAGCGGCCAGGCGGTGCTGCCGTGGGCGGTGGCGCGGCTGAACAGCTCGTCATGGCTACAGGCAAAGAACAGCTCCAGCGGCTGGCCCAGCACACTACCGCGCACAGTACCCAACAGGTTCAGCGCACTCTGGTTGGCCGCATGAATACGCCCGTCGCCATCGAACGCCAGCAGGCCTTCGCTGAACAGCCCCACCGACTCGGCCTGCAGATGAAAGCGCAGCAGCCAGTGCTGCTCGAACTGGCGCAGGAAATAACAGCTCTCGATCATCTTGGCCGACAGGTTGACCAGCGCCATGGTGTGGAACTGGCTTTGCCGCGACACATCGGCCCGCGCCGAGGACACATCGAGCACCGCCAGCAGCTCGCCATGGGGGTCGAAGACCGGGCTCGATGAACAGGTCAGGCCGGTGTGACGGCCACGGAAGTGTTCGTCCTGGTGAATGGTCAGGGCCTGACGTTCCACCAGGCAGGTGCCGATGCCGTTGGTGCCCTCGCGCGCCTCGCTCCAGTCTGCGCCCAGCCACAGCCCGGCGCGCTCGAAGATGCGCCGCTCGCTGGGCGCGGTGACGCAGTTGAGGATCACCCCACGGGCATCGGTCAGCAGCACCGCATGGCCGGCCCCGGAAAGCTGCTGGTGCAGGCTGTTCATTTCAGGGTCGGCGATCTGCAACACCTGGTGCAGGCTTTCGCGGCTTTCGAGCAGGCGGCCGTGCTCAAGCACAACCGGGGCCTGGGCGCGCGCGGGGTCGAGGTGGTAATCCTCAAGGCAACGCAGCCAGGAGCGGGCAATGGAAGGGTCGCTGCCCGGCCCGCTGGCCTGGCCGTGGGCCACGGTCAGCACTTGCTGGGCATGGCGGCTGAATGAGTTGCTCTGCATTTTTTTTGTTCTCCGCAGATAGAGCGTGCCCCAGCATCCTCCAGGCAGGGAAGCTTTGCAATGGCACCGGGTCAGGCTGTGCCGTCAACGGCACAAAGTGTCACCCAGTACGTACCACCCCTGGCACAGCGCGGCGCAACCCACGCCGCAAAACTGACCCAAGTCATTGATTCATAAAGGCTGTAAGGCGCTGGCCCGACCTTTGCTCTACGCTTTGAAACTCCGCAACAATCACAAAGAACTGGAGACACATCATGCGTTACGCACATCCCGGTACCGAAGGCGCGAAGGTTTCCTTCAAGAGCCGCTACGGCAACTACATCGGCGGTGAGTTCGTTCCTCCGGTAAAGGGTGAATATTTCACCAACACCTCGCCTGTGAACGGCCAGCCGATTGCCGAATTCCCGCGCTCCAGCGCCGAAGACATCGACAAGGCCCTCGATGCCGCCCACGCCGCCGCCGACGCTTGGGGCCGTACCTCGGTGCAGGACCGCTCCAACGTCCTGCTGCGCATCGCCGACCGCATCGAGCAAAACCTCGAAGTGCTGGCCATCACCGAAACCTGGGACAACGGCAAGCCGGTCCGCGAAACCCTCAACGCCGACATTCCCCTGGCCGTCGACCATTTCCGCTACTTCGCCGGCTGCCTGCGCGCCCAGGAAGGCGGCGCTGCCGAAATCAACGAAAACACCGTGGCCTACCACATCCACGAACCGCTGGGCGTGGTCGGCCAGATCATCCCATGGAACTTCCCGCTGCTGATGGCCGCCTGGAAGCTCGCCCCGGCCTTGGCCGCGGGTAACTGCGTGGTGCTCAAGCCGGCCGAACAGACGCCGCTGGGCATCACCGTGCTGATGGAACTGATCGGCGACCTGCTGCCCAAGGGCGTGCTCAACGTGGTGCAGGGGTATGGCCGCGAAGCCGGTGAGGCGCTGGCCACCAGCAAGCGCATCGCCAAGATCGCATTCACCGGCTCCACGCCGGTGGGCTCGCACATCATGAAGTGCGCTGCCGAGAACATCATTCCGTCCACCGTCGAGCTGGGCGGCAAATCGCCCAACGTGTACTTCGAAGACATCATGCAGGCGGAGCCGGCGTTCATCGACAAGGCTGCCGAAGGCCTGGTGCTGGCGTTCTTCAACCAGGGCGAGGTGTGTACCTGCCCGTCGCGCGCGCTGGTACAGGAGTCGATCTACCCGCAGTTCATGGAAGTGGTAATGAAGAAGGTGCTGCAGATCAAGCGCGGCGACCCGCTGGACACCGACACCATGGTCGGCGCCCAGGCCTCGCAGCAGCAGTTCGAGAAGATCCAGTCGTACCTGCAGATTGCCCAGGAAGAAGGCGCCGAGTTGCTCACCGGCGGCAAGGTGGAAAAACTCGAAGGTGCCCTGGCCACCGGCTATTACATCCAGCCAACGCTGCTCAAGGGCAACAACAAGATGCGCGTGTTCCAGGAAGAAATCTTTGGCCCGGTGGTCAGCGTCACCACCTTCAAGGATGAAGCCGAGGCGCTGGCGATTGCCAACGACACCGAGTTCGGCCTGGGCGCGGGTGTCTGGACCCGCGACATCAACCGCGCCTACCGCATGGGCCGTGGCATCAAGGCCGGCCGCGTGTGGACCAACTGCTACCACCTGTACCCGGCGCATGCCGCGTTTGGTGGCTACAAGAAGTCCGGCGTCGGCCGCGAAACCCACAAAATGATGCTCGACCACTACCAGCAGACCAAAAACCTGCTGGTGAGCTACGACATCAACCCGCTGGGCTTCTTCTAAAGGGTTCTGATCGCGGGGCAAGCCCGCTCCCACAGAACGGGTGAATGCTGCTCTTGTGGGAGCGGGCTTGCCCCGCGAAGGGCCCGTCAATCCAGAAGCGGTTCGCGTGCACCAACCGCTCTGGCTCGCTTCCTGCAGTACCTATCACCAAGGGCCGGAATCCCACCCGGCCACCAAAAAAAAGAACAGGTGAATCCATGCCAAGCGAACATTCCGCCGGTACGCCGGCCAACGCGTCCGTCGACTTCGAAAAAGTAGGCTCGGACTATTTCCAGCAACGTGAACTGAAAAAAGGCGCCGCCGGCTGGGTGCTGCTGGTGGGCCTGGGTGTGGCCTACGTGATCTCCGGCGACTATGCCGGCTGGAACTTCGGCCTGGCCCAGGGCGGCTGGGGCGGCATGTTCCTCGCCACCCTGCTGATGGCCACCATGTACCTGTGCATGTGCTTCTCGCTGGCCGAACTGTCCTCGATGATCCCCACCGCTGGCGGCGGCTACGGCTTTGCCCGCAGCGCCTTCGGGCCATGGGGCGGGTTCCTCACCGGCACCGCGATCCTCATCGAATATGCCATTGCCCCCGCCGCCATCGCCGTGTTCATCGGCGCGTACTGCGAGTCGCTGTTCGGTATCGGCGGCTGGATGATCTACCTGGCGTTCTACATCGTGTTTATCGGCATCCACATTTTTGGCGTGGGTGAAGCATTGAAACTGATGTTCATCATCACCGCCGTCGCCGCCATCGCCCTGGCCGTGTTCCTGATCGGCATGGTGCCCCATTTTGATGCAGCCAATCTGTTCGACATCGCCAAGACCGACGCCGTTGGTGCAAGCAGCTTCCTGCCGTTCGGCTATGTCGGCGTGTGGGCAGCGATCCCCTATGCCATCTGGTTCTTCCTCGCCGTCGAAGGCGTGCCGCTGGCCGCTGAAGAAACCAAGAACCCCAAACGCGACCTGCCGCGCGGCCTGATCGGCGCGATGCTGGTACTGCTGGCCTTCGCCCTGCTGATTCTGGTGGTCGGCCCAGGCGGTGCAGGTGCCGATGCGCTCAAGGCATCGGGTAACCCGCTGGTCGAGGCGCTGTCCAAGGCCTACGGCGGTTCGACCTGGATGGGCGGCTTCGTCAACCTGGTTGGCCTGGCCGGCCTGATCGCCAGCTTCTTCTCGATTATCTACGCCTACTCCCGGCAGATCTTCGCGCTGTCGCGTGCGGGCTACCTGCCGCGCAAGCTGTCACAGACCAACAAGAGCAAGGCGCCGGTACTGGCACTGGTCATCCCCGGCATCATCGGTTTTGCCCTGTCGCTGACCGGCCAAGGTGACCTGCTGATTCTGGTGGCGGTTTTCGGCGCTACGCTGTCCTATGTGCTGATGATGGCCGCGCACATCACCCTGCGCATCCGTCGGCCGAAGATGGACCGCCCGTACCGCACCCCAGGCGGCATCTTCACCTCCGGCGTAGCCCTGGTGCTGGCGTGCATCGCCGTGGTGGCAGGCTTCCTGGTCGACCCTCGGGTGGTGATCGGTGCCGCGGTGATCTACGCCGTGCTCATCGCCTACTTCGCCTTCTACAGCCGCCACCACTTGGTAGCCGGCACGCCGGAAGAGGAATTTGCCGCGATCCAGCAGGCCGAAGAGGCCCTGCACTGATCGCCGATTTGCGCCGCAGGCCAGGCCTGCGGCGCCCTGGAGAGTTTGTATGGCAGTATTCGTACACACCGTAGGCAACCAGTTGTACCGCTTTGACAGCCTCAAGGAGGTCATGGCCAAGGCCAGCCCGGCGCGCTCCGGCGACTATCTGGCCGGGGTTGCCGCCAGCAACGATGGCGAACGGGTGGCGGCGCAGATGGCGCTGGCCGATATCCCGCTCAAGCATTTTCTGACCGAAGCGCTGATCCCCTACGAAGACGACGAAGTCACCCGGCTGATCGTCGACACCCACGATGCCAGCGCCTTTGCCCCGGTCAGCCACCTGACTGTCGGCGGGCTGCGTGACTGGCTGCTCAGCGAGCACGCCGATGAACACAGCCTGCGCGCCCTGGCCCCCGGCCTGACACCCGAAATGGCCGCTGCTGTTTCGAAGCTGATGCGGGTGCAGGACCTGGTGTTGGTGGCGCAGAAAATCCGTGTAGTCACGGCGTTTCGCGGCACCATGGGCCTGCGCGGGCGGCTGTCCACGCGCTTGCAGCCCAACCACCCCACCGATGAGCCGGCCGGCATCGCCGCCAGCATTCTCGATGGCCTGCTGTACGGCAACGGCGACGCCATGATCGGCATCAACCCGGCCACCGACAGCATTTCGTCGATCTGCGCCTTGCTGGAAATGCTCGATGCGATCATCCAGCGCTACGACATCCCCACCCAGTCGTGCGTGCTGACCCACGTCACCACCTCGATCGAGGCGATCAACCGCGGCGTGCCGCTGGACCTGGTGTTCCAGTCCATCGCCGGCACCGAGGCGGCCAACGCAGGCTTTGGCATCAACCTCAATGTGCTGCAGGAAGGCTACGAGGCGGGGCTTTCGCTCAAGCGCGGCACGGTCGGGCAGAACCTGATGTACTTCGAGACCGGCCAGGGCAGCGCGCTGTCGGCCAACGCCCACCATGGCGTCGACCAGCAAACCTGCGAAACCCGCGCCTACGCCGTGGCCCGCCATTTCAAGCCGTTTCTGGTCAACACCGTGGTCGGCTTCATCGGCCCGGAATACCTGTACAACGGCAAGCAGATCATCCGCGCAGGGCTCGAAGACCACTTCTGCGGCAAATTGCTCGGCGTGCCGATGGGCTGCGACATCTGCTACACCAACCATGCCGAAGCCGACCAGGACGACATGGACACCCTGCTGACGCTGCTGGGCGTGGCTGGCATCAACTTCATCATGGGTATCCCAGGCTCCGACGACATCATGCTCAACTACCAGACCACCTCGTTCCATGACGCGCTGTACGCCCGTCAGACCCTGGGCTTGCGCCCGGGGCCAGAGTTCGAAGACTGGTTGGCGCGCACCGGCATCTTCACCCAGGCCGATGGCCGCATCCGCTTTGGCGACAACCTGCCGCCGGCCTTCCGCCAGGCCCTGGCGCAGCTTGCATAGGGGAACCCCATGGACCGACACACACCCACCGCCGAAAACCCCTGGCTGGCGCTGCGCAACCTGACCCCGGCGCGCATCGCCCTGGGCCGCACCGGCATCAGCCTGCCGACCGGCGCGCAACTGGACTTCCAGTACGCCCACGCCCAGGCGCGCGATGCCGTGCACCTGGCGTTCGACCACCAAGGCCTGCGCCAGCAACTGAGTGACCGTGGCCGCGAAAGCGTGCTGCTGCACAGCGCAGCCAGCGACCGCCACCAGTACCTGCAACGCCCCGACCTGGGCCGCCGCCTGCATGAGGAGTCGGCGCAACGGTTGCGTGAGCACGCCCAGGCCAACCCCGGCGGCGTCGACCTTGCCATCGTCGTCGCCGACGGCCTGTCGGCGTTGGCCGTGCACCGCCACACCCTGCCCTTTCTGAGCCGTTTTGAAGAGCAGGCCGCAGCCGACGGCTGGACTAGCGCCCCGGTGGTGCTGGTGGAGCAAGGCCGGGTGGCGGTCGCCGACGAAGTGGGGCAACTGCTCAATGCCCGCATGACGGTAATGTTGATAGGCGAGCGCCCGGGCCTGAGTTCGCCGGACAGCCTTGGGCTGTATTTCACCTACGCGCCCAAGGTCGGCCTGACCGATGCGTACCGCAACTGCATCTCCAACGTGCGCCTTGAGGGCCTGAGCTACGGCATGGCGGCGCACCGCTTGCTGTACCTGATGCGCGAGGCATGCAAGCGCAAGCTGTCCGGGGTGAACCTGAAGGATGAGGCCGAAGTTCACAGCATCGAAAACGAAGGTTCTGGCGGCAAAAACGGAAACTTCCTGCTCGGCAACAGGTAAAAAACATGTAATGGATGGCGGATTGCGCTTGCAGCGTGCTTTCGGCAGCATGGGACATACACGCTGCTGGCAACCCGCCGTATCCCCCAATGGACTCTGAGGCCCGCCCATGCGCATCATCAAGGCAACCCTGGAACACCTTGACCTGCTCACCCCGCTGTTCGTTAAGTACCGCGAGTTCTACGGCCAACTGCCTTACCCAGACAGCTCACGGTCGTTTCTGGAAAAACGCATCACGCGCGGCGAGTCGATCATTTACCTTGCCCTGCCTCTTGATGACGACAACAAGTTGCTCGGTTTCTGCCAGCTGTACCCCAGTTTTTCGTCGCTATCGCTCAAGCGCGTGTGGATTCTCAACGACATCTATGTGGCTGAAGATTCGCGGCGCATGCTGGTGGCCGACCACCTGATGCGCGAGGCCAAGAAGATGGCCCGCGAATCCAACGCGGTGCGCATGCGCGTGTCTACCAGCAGCAACAACGAGGTAGCGCGCAAGACCTACGAGTCGATTGGCTTTCGCAAGGACACCGAGTTCGAGA
Organism: Pseudomonas sp. SWRI51; assembly: GCF_014268825.1. Taxonomy (NCBI): domain Bacteria; kingdom Pseudomonadati; phylum Pseudomonadota; class Gammaproteobacteria; order Pseudomonadales; family Pseudomonadaceae; genus Pseudomonas; species Pseudomonas sp. SWRI51. Next base: position 10,727 of record NZ_JABWRG010000025.1, read on the forward strand.
ACTACGTGTTGCCGATCAGCCAGGACTAAAACCCCTACTGTTAGGTATGGTTTTTGTACAACTCTGTCTTGGCCTCATCGCAGGCTGGCGCCAGCTCCCACAGGATTTGAGCCAGACACCAATATCGCAGCTGACGCGGCCTCTGTGGGAGCGGGCGACAACCTGCGATGAGGCCGGAACAGGTCTGCACATAAGCGTGCCCCCAAAACCCGGCGTGGGAGCGGGCCGACGTCACCTTGTCGTAACCCCCCGCTACAAACTCCTCGGGCACTTTCCGGGCTTCGCCGTATAATCCTTTCCCTGTCGTGTGCGAAAAGTTACCCACCAAGCGGTAAACCCTCCCACGCCCAAGACGCCGTCCGTCATCGCGCGCCCGTAGTAGCGGGACCAGAACACAGGTGCTGTACATGGATTTCAACCCGCTGGACCTCATCCTGCATCTCGATGCCTACCTCGATCTGCTGGTCACCAACTACGGTCCCTGGATCTACGCCATCCTGTTCGCGGTGATCTTCTGCGAAACGGGCCTTGTGATCATGCCGTTCCTGCCAGGCGACTCGCTGCTGTTCATCGCCGGCGCCGTGGCGGCCGGTGGCGGCATGGACCCGGTCCTGCTGGCGGGCCTGCTGATGGCAGCGGCCATCCTCGGTGACAGCACCAATTACGTGATTGGGCGCACCGCAGGCGAACGCTTGTTCAGCAACCCGCGCTCGAAAATCTTCCGCCAGGACTACCTGCAGCGCACCCACGAATTCTACGAACGCCATGGCGGCAAAACCGTCACCCTGGCGCGCTTCCTGCCGATTCTGCGCACTTTCGCCCCGTTCGTCGCCGGCATCGCCCACATGCACTACCCGCGCTTTCTGGGCTTCAGCATCGCCGGTTCCCTGCTATGGGTCGGTGGCCTGGTTACCCTCGGTTACTTCTTCGGCAACGTGCCGTTCATCAAGCAGCACCTGTCGCTGATGGTGGTGGCAATCATCATCCTGTCGCTGGTGCCGATGATTCTCGGCCTGCTGCGTGGCCGCTTTGGCCGCGCCGCCAAGGCCCACTAAAGCGCCCATGTGGTCGTTCAGCGCCTGGCGCCGCCGGCGCCCCCTGGCCCGTTATCCGCTTGATGAACAGCTGTGGCAGCAGGTGCGCGAGCAACTGCCACTGCTCGATGGCATCAGCGCCGAAGAAGACCACTGGCTGCGCGAAGCCTGCATCCTGTTTTTGCACGACAAGCACCTGACCACCCTGCCGGGCGTCGAGCTGGACGACGCCGGGCGCCTCCACCTTGCTGCCCAGGCGCAACTGCCGCTGCTGCACTTGGGCGAGCTGAACTGGTACCAAGGGTTTCACGAGATCATTCTCTACCCCGACGATTTCAAGAGCCCGCAGCGCCATCGCGATGCCAGCGGCGTCGAGCACGTGTGGGACGCCGAGCACAGTGGCGAGGCCTGGCAGCAAGGCCCGGTGATCCTGGCCTGGAACGGCGTGCGCAGCGGCGGTGGCTGGGAAGCCTACAACCTGGTCATCCACGAGCTGGCGCACAAGCTCGACATGCTCAACGGCGACGCCAACGGCCTGCCGCCCTTGCACGCAGGCATGCAGGTCGAGGCCTGGGCGAGCGCCATGCAGCACGCCTATGAAGACCTCAATCGCCAGCTCGACGCCGACCCCGACTGCGAAACCGCCATCGACCCGTACGCCGCAGAAAACCCGGCCGAGTTCTTTGCCGTCACCAGCGAATACTTCTTCAGCGCCCCCGACCTGCTGCACGAGGCTTATCCAAAGGTCTACCAACAACTCGCGCTGTTCTACCGCCAGGACCCGCTGAGCCGTCTGGCACGCCTGTTGGCGGAGCATCCGGCGTATCGCCAGGAGCATGCCTGAGGCCCGCCACACATCAGGCCGGGCGTGGCATGCACTGGCGGAATGTGTCTATAATCGCCGCCACTTTTTTGATCAAACACGGGGACATTGCCCAATGAGCTACAGCAAGATTCCGGCTGGCAAAGACCTGCCGAACGACATCTACGTCGCGATCGAGATTCCGGCCAACCACGCGCCGATCAAATACGAGATCGACAAAGACAGCGACGCCCTGTTCGTCGACCGCTTCATGGCCACCCCGATGTTCTACCCGGCCAACTATGGCTTCATCCCCAACACCCTGGCTGACGACGGTGACCCGCTCGACGTGCTGGTCGTGACCCCGTACCCGGTAGCGCCAGGCTCGGTCATCCGCGCCCGCCCGGTTGGCGTGCTGAACATGACCGACGACGGCGGCGGCGACGCCAAGGTCATCGCCGTCCCGCACGACAAGCTGAGCCAGCTGTACGTTGACGTGAAGGAATACACCGACCTGCCGCCACTGCTGATCCAGCAGATCGAGCACTTCTTCGCCAACTACAAGGATCTGGAGAAGGGCAAGTGGGTCAAGATCGAAGGCTGGGCCGGCGCCGACGCCGCCCGCGAAGCGATCACCAAGTCGGTTGCAGCTTACAAAGGCTGATCGGCTGAACCCAAAGAGCCCTGCTTATGCAGGGCTTTTTTATGCCTGCAGAAAACTCCTACACAAGCCTAGGAGCCCGCCTACATTTCCCCGACGTTCCTACAATTTCCCTACACAACCGGTTCATTTATCAACGCGTAAGACGGCGATAGACTCATCGCCATGAATACATCCGGTGAACGCCTTAAAGCCCTCCTGCTGGAGTGCGACCTGACCCCTTCGGACTTTGCGGCGCTGCGCAAGGTCTCGGCCCAGCACATCAACAACTGGTTCAGGCGCGGCGTGCCGCTCGCCCGTCTCGAGGACGTTGCCGAGCAGTTCAGTGTGCGCCAGCGCTGGCTGAGCCATGGCGAAGGCCCCAAGTACATTGACCTGCGCACCGCCGCCCAGCACGCGGCCATCCCAGAGCGGCCGTTACCCTTGGGCGAGCTGCCCCAGGCGGCGGTGCCGGTGCCCTTCTATCGCATGAACCAAGGCCGGCTGGAGCATGCCACCGAGTTGCACCCCCTGATCCCGCCACAGGCGCTGAAGCGCCTGGGCATCGCGGTGCAGCACAGCTTCTGCATCGAAATGCCAGAAGACAACCTGGCGCCGCAGTTGCCCCAAGGCACGCTGCTGGCCGTTGACCGCAGTTTCAGCAAGGTGGTGGATGGCGAATATTACGCCCTGCTGCACAACGGCCGCCTGCGCGTGCATCAGCTCAGCCGCAGCCCTGGCGGCATCTTGTGCCTGCACAGCCACGACCGCTTCAACCACCCGACCGAGCGCTACACCACCGCGCAACGCCGGGAACAGCAGCTGGAAATCGTCGGCTGGGTATTCTGGTGGTCATGCGTACGCCCGAGTCGCCCAGGGTGAAACACACCGAACCAATTTTTGCTGGGCATCGCTGGCGCGCCCGAGTATGCTACGGCCCACATCACGCCCCCTGATGGTGCAAGCCGCATTACAGAGGGCCTGGCGACGGCCGACACAGCCGCCAGCCATCTTTTTCAGGCCATGTTGCCACCCGTTTAAGGCGGTTGCGGCTTATCAAAAATGAGCCAAAACCGTCCCCGAGAAGCCGGCCACAAGCCGGCTTTTTAATGCCTGTTCGAAAGGCATCCTCCTCGACTTCAACCTTCTGTAGCCATTTTCGTGCAGGAGCATGCGAGGATGAATCATCCGTAGATGGCAGAATGCCTGGCGCCTCATACGATCGAGCCGAAAAACTTCCTTATGCATTTCGTCCCAAATCCTGAGGTCAAGAACCTCGGGGGACTGACAAGCTACGTACCTTTCTTACTTCACCCCTTCTCCGTGACGATGAGAACATTCATTCAGGGTGGGGCGACTGGCGCCCAGCGGCGCGACAGCTATAGACTTGACCTGATTTTCTCGGGGTTTGAAGTGGGCCGAAGTCCGCGAACAGATTGTCGCTGTGTTGAGTGATATGGACGTGGATATCGTAGTGTTCGAACCTTCAAGCCAATATCTAAATGTGGCCAAGCGCAGCGGAGTCGAAAAACTCACGCCTGCTCGCGCTCTCATTGCCGAATTGGTTCGACGCTATTGGGTTTTAGGTATGGAATGCAGCCTGCTTGAGATCCAGAAGCTGGCTTGGTTCCTGGAGCGCTCGATGGAACAGCTGCCCGCCACCAAGAACCCCCTGAACCTTAAGTTTGTAGCGCATAAATACGGCCCATATGCCAACCGATTGGACCACCTGCTCGACAATCTTGATGGCAGCTATCTGCACTGTAACAAGCGCATCAGTGACGCTGGGATCAGTGATGTGATCTGGTTTGACGATGAACGTAAAGCCTTTCTGCAAACCTATCTCAAAACCGAGGCTAAGGAATATTCCCAAGCACTTGAGCGCACCGCCGAACTGATCGATGGCTTCGAGTCGCCCTTTGGCATGGAGCTGTTAGCGACCGTCGACTGGCTGCTAAGCCGGGGAGGCGTTACCCCGACTGTTGCTGCCGTGCGAGAGTCGTTGAGGAAGTGGGATGGCGGAGCGGGATCTGCTGCTCGTAAAAACAAGCTGTTCGACGATCAGGCGCTTGAAATAGCCCTCAAACGCCTGACATCCAGCAGTTTCAGGCCTGAGATGGCTAGCTGCTGAAGCACATCAGTCATCAAGCGACGCGCCCCTCACCCCTTGACGCAAACCACCTGCCGCAAGGTATGCACCACCTCCACCAACTCCCGCTGCGCCTGCATCACTGCATCGATGTCCTTGTAGGCCATGGGGATCTCGTCGATCACCTGTTTGTCCTTGCGGCATTCCACATGGGCCGTGGCGCGCTGCTGGTCGGCGACGGTGAACAGGCTTTTGGCCTTGGTCCGGCTCATCACCCGGCCGGCGCCGTGGCTGCATGAGCAAAACGCCTCTTCATTGCCCAGGCCGCGCACGATGAAGCTTTTGGCGCCCATGGAGCCTGGGATGATGCCCAGCTCGCCCTTCTGCGCCGACACCGCACCTTTGCGCGTCACCAGCACTTCACGGCCAAAGTGTTGCTCTTTCTGCACATAGTTGTGGTGGCAGTTGACGGCCTCAAGGCGCGCCTCGAAGGGGCGGCCGAGCACGCTGCGGGTGGCCGCGACAACTGCCAGCATCATCAGCTCGCGGTTGTGCCGGGCGAAGTCCTGCGCCCATTCCACTGCCTCGACGTAGTCGGCGAAGTGCTGGCTGCCTTCCTCGAAATAGGCGAGGTCTTTGTCTGGCAAGTTGGCGATATGCTGGCGCATGTCGGCCTGGGCCAGTTCGATGAACAGGTTGCCGATGGCGTTGCCGACCCCGCGCGAGCCGCTGTGCAGCATGAACCAGACGCGGTCGGCTTCATCCAGGCACACCTCGATGAAGTGGTTGCCGCCGCCCAGGGTGCCCAGGTGCTGGCGGTTGTTGGTCTTTTCCAGGCGTGGGTACTTGTCGGTGATCGCCTTGAAGCGCCCGGCGAGGTTTTGCCAGACCTGGTCGGCCTGGCCGGGCACGTCGCTCCAGGCGCCTTGGTCGCGGCGGCCGAAGGTCTTGCCGTGGGGGACGGCTTTTTCAATGGCGCTGCGCAGGCCGTGCAGGTTGTCCGGCAGGTCGCGGGCGTGCAGCGAGGTGCGGGCGGCGATCATGCCGCAGCCGATGTCCACACCCACGGCCGCGGGGATGATCGCGCCGAGGGTCGGGATCACGCTGCCGATGGTCGAGCCTTTGCCCAGGTGCACGTCGGGCATCACGGCCAGGTGCTTGAAGATGAACGGCATCTTTGCGGTGTTCTGCAACTGGCGGCGCGCGTCGTCTTCGACCGGCACGCCGTCGGTCCACAATTTGATCGGCTTGCCGCCGGTGACTTCGAGAATGTTCATTACGGGGTTTCCTTGTTACCGGGTCCAGCGTGCGCCGGCCTGAGACAGGCCGACGCCGCTGTGTAATCAACCTGCCTTGATGCTCACCAGGCCGTTCAACACCTGATCGAGCCCGCCGAATACCGAAATCCGGTCGATGCGCTCAGCCACCCGCTCCAGGGTTTCCAGCTCTTTGAGGCGCAACGCCGTGGCGCTGCCCTCCATCACCTTGGCGGTGTTGAGCAGTGAACGCGTCGCCTGGGTTTCTTCACGGCGGCGGATCACGTTGGCCTGGGCGGCTTTTTCGGCCTCCACTACCTGCGCCAGCAAGGTCTTCATCTCGCCAGGCAGAATGATGTCGCGCACGCCCAGGCTGCCCACTTCAAGCCCGCTGCCCTGCAACTGCTTGAGCAGGTGCTCGTTGACGCTGTCGTCGATCAGTTGCTTGTTCTCGAGCAACTCATCCAGGGTACGCGTACCCACGGCTGCGCGCAGGCCAAACTGCAGCTCGCGGTACAGGTGCTCGACGGGCTTACTCATGCGGGCATGGGCGCCGAGCACATCCAGGTAGCGCCAGTTGGCGACCAGGCTCAGGCGCAGGCTCACCTTGTCGCGGGTGAGGATTTCCTGGCCGCTGACTTCCAATGCCTGCAAGCGGGTGTCGACCATCTCGATCTCCACCTGGCTGCCGCACCGCAGGTAGCCATGCTGCCCTGGTTCGAGCAAGCCCACCACCACGCCGTCGATCTTCAGCACACCGACGTGGAACGCCGGCACCAGCGCCAACAGGACATGCTCCATGCCGGCAACACCTGGGCGGTTCAGGCGTGCCACCAGCTCATCTGCCAGGCGCAGCCCCTGGCTCAGGCTGATGCGTTGCAGCTCATGGCGGGCCTGGGCTTTCCAGTACTGGCGGCGGCTGTCCGGTGGCAGCACTTCAACCAGTTTGCCGTCTTCCAGGCGCAGGCCGACTTCATCAGCGCCGAGGTCCATGGTCACGAAATGCTCATCCATGCCCTGGGCGTGGAATTCTTCGGCGTTGAGTTCCGATACCGCCCAGCGGGTGTCGACGGTCTCGACCTCGACCTTGGCGCCACACGCCCAGAAACCATACTGGCCGACCGGCAACAACTCGCTCACCACGCCGTCGATGCGCAGCACACCCACATTGAAGGTCGGCACCTTCACCAGCAGCACGTTGTTCATGCCGGTGATACCGGGCTGCTGCAAGCGAGCCTGCAGCGCGGCGTCGATACGCCGGCCTTGGCGCAGGTCGATACGCTCGACGTGCTGGGCCACTGGCCCTTTCCATTGCAGGCGCTGGCTGCCGGGTGCCAGCAGTGCCTTGAGTTTGCCGTCTTCGAAATACAGGCCGACTTCATGTTCGGCAACATCCAGGCTATCGAAATACTGCTCGACCAGCGCCGGCTCGTACTGGCGCAGGTAGCGCTCGAGCGACGTGTCGTGCAGCGGGGAATTCTGTGGGCAGGTCTGCAGCGTCAGCCGCCCCTGCCAATCGAAACGCTTGTGTTGCCCGGCGCCCAGAATGGCGTGGAACTCGCCATCCTTGAGCAGCAAGCCGTGTTCGCATTTCTTCACCACAAAGCGGTTCAACAGTTTCATCGTGTTCATCCTTTTAAATTGTCCTTGAGTGCTGGTGTGCGCCAGAGCACCGAGCGCCGTAGGCGAAGCCTGGCGGAGTCAGGGCCGTGCAGCATCGCTGCAGCGGGCTCCTTCGTTGCGCCAGGCCCGGCCGGCGGGCCGGGTGAACCAGCGGTGGGCTCAGGTTTTCCTTCGCTGTCACGAGCCGTCCTGGCTCTGTTCGCGTTTACCTGTGCCCCACCAGCGGGGGTATTGCAGGGTGTAGCTACCGTGGAGGGTATTGATCGGTTTGAGGCCAATCTCAGGGTCCGGACGCCCGTTTCAAAGAACGTCCGGTAGCGACTGCCCGTTGCGGCGGCGGCATGCACGACACCAACACTTGCGTGGGCTCGTGCACCGGCGGGGTTTTGTTCAACCCCTGACCCGAGGGCCTGCCTGGCGATGCAGTCGAGAGGAATATTGCGAGCGGCGTGCCAGGTTTGCAAAACCCACCCAAATAAACTTATAAATTATTGATTTATATAGATTTATTAATTTGAATGAACGTTTATTGGTGTTTGACACCGATACAGCAACATCAAGATTCATATACCATGAGCTAGCACTTTATCTTTTTGGATAACCTCAAATGCGTAAGCCAACCGTCGCCATCGGTTTTCTCGGCACCACTCTGGATCGCAATGGCAAGGGCGCCGCTCGCTGGAGCCGCTGGCGCCCCAGCGTTGCCCTGTGCCAGCAGCCAGACCAGCCGATCGACCGGCTGGAACTGCTGCACGGCACCACCGTGCGCGACCTGGACCTGGCTGAGCGCATTCGCGACGACATCCAAAAGGTCTCGCCCGGCACCGAGGTGCGCCTGCACGCCCTGCCCCTGCGCAACCCGTGGGACTTCGAGGAGGTCTACGGCGCCCTGCATGACTTCGCCAGCAGCTACAGCTTCGACACCGAGCGCGAGGACTACCTGGTGCACATCACCACCGGCACCCACGTTGCGCAGATCTGCTGGTTTTTGCTTACCGAAGCCCGCTACCTGCCGGCACGCCTGCTGCAAACCGCCCCCGCGCGCCAGCAGGACGCCGATGCCGACCCGCGCGGCAGCGCCACGCTGATCGACCTCGACCTGTCGCGCTACGACCTCATCGCCTCACGTTTTCAGCGCGAGCAAGCCGAGGGCCAGTCACTGCTCAAGGCCGGCATCGCCACGCGCAACGCTGACTTCAACCGCACCATCGAGCAGATCGAACGGGTGGCGCTGCGCTCCAAGGCGCCCATTCTGCTGGTCGGGCCGACGGGCGCCGGCAAGTCGTTCCTGGCCCGCCGCGTGCACGAGCTCAAGCGCGGCCGCCACCAGTTGGGCGGGCGCTTTATCGAGGTGAACTGCGCAACCCTGCGCGGGGACGGCGCCATGTCGGCGCTGTTCGGCCACGCCAAAGGCGCGTTCACCGGCGCGCAAAACGCCCGCGACGGCCTGCTGCGCGCGGCCGACGGCGGCATGTTGTTCCTTGACGAGATCGGCGAACTGGGCGCCGACGAGCAGGCCATGCTGCTCAAGGCCATCGAAGAAAAACGCTTCTTCCCGCTGGGTGCCGACCGCGAAGTGCAAAGCGACTTCCAACTGATCGCCGGCACCCACCGCGACCTGCGCGCCAAAGTTGCCGACGGCTCGTTCCGCGAAGACCTGTTCGCCCGTATCAACCTGTGGACCTTCGCCCTGCCAGGGCTGGCGGCGCGGCGTGAAGACATCGAGCCGAACCTGGACTTCGAGCTGCAACGCCACGCCCGCGAACAGAACCGCCAGGTGCGCTTCAACCTTGAGGCCAAGCGCCGCTACCTGGCCTTTGCCCTGGCCGCCGAGGCGCGCTGGGCGGGCAACTTTCGCGAGCTGTCGGCGTCGGTCACGCGCATGGCCACGCTGGCCGACAGCGGGCGTATCGACGAGGCGCTGGTGGAGGAGGAAATCGGCCGGTTGCGCCATGCCTGGGGGCTTGAGAGCGAACAACTGCAGTTGCCGATAGACCAGCCGCTGGACCTGTTCGACCAGGTTCAGTTGCAGGCGGTGATCGACGTATGCCGCCGTGCGGCAAGCCTGTCGGAGGCTGGGCGAACGTTGTTTGCCGTGTCGCGCCAGGAAAAGGCCAACCCCAACGATGCCGACCGCCTGCGCAAATACCTGGCGCGTTTTGGCCTGGACTGGCAGCAACTTAAGTCGTAGCGCTTGCCGGCAAGCGGGCCGCTTGCTGTATGCTGGCCCGGTCTTCAGGGCGGGGTGCAATTCCCCACCGGCGGTAAATCGAAAGATGAGCCCGCGAGCGCCCCGGCCATGCCGGGGGTCAGCAGATCTGGTGCAATTCCAGAGCCGACGGTCATAGTCCGGATGAAAGAAGGCGTTTGCCAGGGGCAGTTCGTGCGCCCCTGCGCGCGCATTTTGTTCGCCCCGAGACGTTCATCGATCATTCACGAGGAGCGTTTCATGTCCACCACGCACCACAAGCCTTTCCCCAACGTCACTGCCGCCATCGCCGCCTTCCAGGCTGGGCGCCCGGTACTGCTGCTCGACGACAACGACCGCGAAGACGAAGCCGATATCGTAGCTGCGGCCGAGAACCTGTCGTTGCAGACCATGGCCATGATGATCCGCGATTGCAGCGGCATCGTTTGCCTGTGCCTGGACGAGGCCACGGTCGACGCCTTGCAGCTGGCACCGATGGTGCCGAACAACCAGGCCCGCCACGGCACCGGCTTCACGGTGACCATCGAGGCGGCCGAAGGGGTCACCACCGGGGTTTCGGCGCAGGACCGCATCACGACCATCGAGGCGGCGCTGCGCTCGACGGCGCAACAGCGGCATATCGTCAGCCCCGGCCATGTATTCCCGCTGCGCGCCCGCAATGGTGGCGTGCTGACCCGCCGTGGCCATACCGAAGGCTCGGTGGACCTGGCGCGCCTGGCGGGCCTGCGCCCGGCGGCGGTGCTTTGCGAACTGATGAACCCCGACGGCAGCATGGCGCGTGGCGAGCAGGTAGCGGTGTATGCCCGGCAGTACAACCTGCCGGTGCTGACCATCGAAGAGTTGGCGCGCTATCGCCAGGCGATGCTGGCGCCTGAGGCGGAGCCTGCCTGAGAGTGAACCGGGCTTGACGGTGTAGGAGCGGCCTTGTGCCGCGAAAGGCGGCGAAGCAGCCTCAGGTTCTGTGCCGCGTGCAAGATCGTCGGGGGCGCTTCGCACCCCTTTCGCGGCACAAGGCCGCTCCTACACGCTACAACGACAGGCCAAGCCCTAGCGCAGGCCCAGCGGGCCTTTCAGAAACTCATACAAGCCCGCTGCACTTTTGCGGTAGCCATCGGCTGTCAGGTGCACCTGGTCCGGCCGCGCCAGGCCGTTGGCTTGCCAGCCGGCAATCGAGCATGGCCCGCCCATGAACGCCTGCCAGTCCCAGAACAGCGCTTTGTGCTTCTGCGCAGCCTGCTTCTGGATACGCACCACCGACGCCAACGGCTGCGGCTGGCGTGCCGCACAACTGCCGGCCCTGCGGTTCTTGATCGAGTCCGGCGGCCCCACCAGCAATATCGCAGTGCGCGGCAGGTCCTTGCGCAGGCGCGTCAGGGTCGCGTCCAACTGCGTGCGGTACAGCACCAGGTCGAGCTTGTCGTCGAACGCTTCATTGGTGCCGTAAGCCAGAACCACCAGGTCCGGCTTGATCGCCTTCAGGCTGTCCTGCCAACCCGGCTGCCACTTGTCGACCACCTCCAGCCGCGCACCATTGATGCCCAGCGTGGAGTAGGTGACGCCCGCGTTCTTCTGCCCCTGCAGATACCAGCCACCCAGCGCCACACCACGGCCACCTTCGACACTCAACTGCATCGGCAGGCCAACATTGGCGAAGGCTGGGCTGAAGCGCCACTGGCCCTTGGTGATCGCCAGCGGCCGGCGCTGGCCACCGTTGACCAGCAGCGCAGCATTGCTGGTGGACTGGTACAGCGCCGACACCTTGTAGCGCTGGCGGTCTTCGTCGCGCGCCTGCAACACCACGCTGGCGCGGTTGGCCTGGGGCAGCGAGAGATACCCGCCCAACGGGAACTGGTTGCTTTGCTGGTTGCGCGCCGACAGCAGCTCCCACTGGCGCTTTTCGCTCTTGATGATCACCCGGTCGTTGCGAATACCCGGCACCGGCGAGGCCGGCACCAGGCCGATACCGCCATCACCGTAGCGCGCCTGCAACAAGCGGCGCAGCTCGCCACTGAACAGGTCGGCAGCGGTGTGTGAGTCGCCCAGTTGCACGATGGCGACCGGCGCGCGATTGGCATTGCGCAGCTTGTTTGCCAGCAACGCCACATTGCCGTCCTGACGGGCGGCCGGGGCTGGCGCCGGGCGTGCTGCGGGCTGGCTGGCCACGCTGTTGGCGCCGGTACTGCAACCGGGTGCGGCGCTGATCAGCAGGGCCAGGCCCAGCAGGTGATGCCATTGGCGCATCTTAATGTCCTGTAACGGTCAGGCCCGGAAAACTGATCAGCGACATAACCTGTTCGGCGATCATCTTCTGGCCTGTAATGGTGAAATGAATGCCGTCGTCGACCCGCACCTTGACCCGCTTGCCCTCCGGCGTCTGCACCGTATACGAGAAGCCTTGGTCGGCATAGCCGAGGATGGGGTTGGCCGAGACGTAGTGTTGGCCATACAGCGCGGTCTGTTGCTGGTACAGCCCGCTCAGATAATCCATTGCCGTAGACAGCCGCGCTTTCTCCATGTTCGGTGGGCCGACCCAGATCACCTGTACGTTGTGCGCCCGGGCCTGATCCAGAATCGAGTCGATGCGCGCGCGGTAGGCCACCTCCCAGTCCGGCGACTTGAAGCGCAGGAACGGCTTGCCCTTGCCCTGGGGCATGTCCCAAGGGTCGTTAGGGCCGAGGAACACCACCATCAGGCGGATGTTGGGCTCATGGTCCAGGGTTTCGGCTACCGTCTTCGGCCAGTTGAAGAACCCCGGGTAGGCAAGGCCGGTGCTCTGCTTGCTGAGGTTGATGGTGCGGATCTGATGGCGCTTGCGCAGGCTGTTGGCCAGGTGCGGCGCGACCCCTTGCATCAGCGAATCGCCGACCAGGAACACATCGTCACCGGCGGCCAGTGCAGCAACCGTACCCGGCTGCAGCGGCACAGGATGCGACGGCTGGGCGGCGACCTGCGGCTGCACGGCTGCCGGCTGTGGCGCCGGAGCAGGAACAGGCGCCGGCACGTGCGCAGGTTGCGCCGCCTGCACCGGCTCGTGCTGCGGCGCAGGCTCGGCATGCACCGGCAAAGGCTGGGCCAGCGCGGCCGGGGTTTCCAGGTTGATCGACACCACCGGCTCAGGCTCAGGCAACACCTGTGGCACAGGTGCCGTGGCCAACTGCGGCGCAACTTCGAGGCGCTGCAGGAAGCTGTCGCGGCCTTCTTCCAGCGCCAGGGTCAACTGCGCACCATAGCGCCAGGCGGGCAACTGCCCGAGCAGCGGGATTTCGCAGCCTTGGTGGTATTTCTGCTGGCAGTAGAGCTTGATCGAGTCCTGGTTCAGCCAGAACAGCAGCAAGGTAGTGACCACGATGGCATACAGCGCGCGCAGCGCGCCCAGTTGCACCTGCAACAACTGTTTGCTCTCAGAAGCTTGCATAGATGAACCCCGGCACACCCGATTGCGACGCAAAGATCACCAACGACACCCCCACCCCGAGCGGGATCGGATACACCTGCCACGGCAGCCGCTGGGTGGCAGCGAAGCCTGCACGCAGCAGCACCAGCCATTGCGGGTAAGTGGCGACGAACAACACGCAGCCCAGCAGCATCAAACCGGTCGGGCTGTTGAGGCCGACCAGGCTCAGCTGGGCGATATCACCGAGCATTTCCACGGCACCATCCAGGGTGCTGCTGCGGAAGAAGATCCACGCAAAGGCGACATAGTGGAACGTCATCAGCCGCGCCAGCAGGCCAGCGCCGGGCATGCGGGCAAAGCCTGGCACCCACTGGCTGAACAGCTTGGACAGCGCAAGGCCTATGCCATGCAGGCCGCCCCAGATGATGAAGTTCAGGCTGGCGCCGTGCCAAAGGCCGGACACCAACATCGCCAGCAGCATGTTCAGGTTGCCGCGCCACACGCCCTGACGGTTGCCGCCCAGCGGGATATAGACGTAGTCACGGATGAACCGCGACAGGCTGATATGCCAGCGCCCCCAGAATTCCTTGAGGTTGTGCGCGGCATACGGGGCGTTGAAGTTTTCGGGCAGACGAAAGCCCAGCAACAGGGCAATCCCGGTGACCAGGTTGGTGTAGCCACTGAAGTTGAAGTAGATCAGGAAACTGTAACCGTAGACGCTCAGCAGCACCTGCTCCGGGGTGTAGCCGCCGGGCGTATCGAACACCGGGTCGACCCATTCGCTGCCCAGCCAGGCACTGAGGAAGAACAGCTTGACCACGGCCAGGGCGATCAAGCCCATGGCTCGCTGCGGCTCCAGCACCTGGCGCAGCCCTTCGGGGCGAATCTGCGGCAGCATGTGCAGCGCCCGGTTGACCGGCCCGGCCACCAGGCTTGGGAAGAACGCCAGGTACAGCGCCAGGTCGAACGGCCCGACCGGCGTCAGTTCGCGGCGGCTGATCGACACCAGGTAGCTCACCGAATGGAAGGCATAGAACGACAGGCCAATCGGCACCAGCACTTCCAACAACGGCAGCGACACCACAAAGCCGGCCGATGCCAGGGCGTTTTGCGCCCCTTCGACGAAGAAGGTCTGGTACTTGAACAGGTAGAAGCAGCCCAGCACCAGCGTCAGCATCAACGCGTTGCAGAACCAGCGCCCGGGATAACGCCAGGCCAGCAGCCCGAGCAGGTACACCAGCGCGCTGTAGCCAAGCAGGATGTACAGCGATTGCAGGCTGAAACTTGCCACCAGGCCATAGCTGGCAGCCAGCAACAGCAGGTTCTGCAACCGCGTGCTCCAGCACAGGCTCCAGTAGACAAGGAAGAACACCGTGAAGCAGAGGCCGAATTCGATCGAAAGGAAGCTCACAACGTAGTCCGTTACGTGACATCGAGGAGGGGGTAGCCCTGCGGCATGGGCCGCGGGCTTGGGCGCGCGGATTATGGCAGAGGGCCAGAAGCCCCACAATCGGATCGCACAACGATTTGCAAGCCAGGCATGCGCCTATAAATGCAACAGAATGCTACAAAAGCCCGGCTGATTTGCTCCCCCTGCCCCGCTCTGCTAGTGTCGCGCCGTTCTGAACGCCACCGAGACAGTCGCCATGGCCCGCAAAAAAACCTCCATCGATTTCGAAAAATCCCTCGCTGACCTGCAAGCTCTGGTCGAGCGCCTGGAGAACGGCGAACTGTCGCTGGAAGACTCGCTGGCCGCTTTCGAGCAGGGCATCGCCCTGACCCGTGACTGCCAGGGCGCCCTGGCTCAAGCCGAACAGAAGGTGCAGATTCTGCTGGAGCGCGATGGCGAGCTGGCGGCGCAGCCGTTCGATGCGGAGCCCGAGGCATGATCAGCGCCTACCAGCAAAGCGCCCAGGCGCGGGTGGACGCGGCCCTTGAGCCGTTGTTCAAGGCCCCGTCCAAAGAGCTGGAGCGGCTGTATGCCGCCATGCGCTACAGCGTGATGAACGGCGGCAAGCGGGTGCGCCCGCTGCTGGCCTACGCTGCCTGCCAGGCCCTCGGCGCCCCAGCCGAGCACGCCAATGGCGCGGCCTGCGCCGTAGAGCTGATCCACGCCTATTCGCTGGTACACGACGACCTGCCGGCCATGGACGACGACGACCTGCGTCGCGGCCAGCCGACCACCCACAAGGCGTTTGACGAGGCCTGTGCGATTCTTGCTGGCGACGGGCTGCAGAGCCTGGCGTTCAGCGCCCTGCTCGACCCGCAGCTAAGCCCGCAAGCGGACACTCTGCGCCTGGCCATGGTCCAGGCGCTGGCCAAGGCGGCGGGCCCCGCCGGCATGGTGGGTGGCCAGGCCATCGACCTCGGCTCGGTGGGCGTGAAGCTCGACCAGCAGGCGCTGGAGTACATGCACCGGCACAAGACGGGTGCGCTGATCGAAGCCAGCGTGCGCCTCGGCGCCCTGGCCAGCGGCAATGCCCAGGCGGCGCAGCTCGACGCCCTGCAAACCTACGCGCAAGCCATTGGCCTGGCGTTCCAGGTGCAGGACGACATTCTTGATGTAGAAAGTGATACGGCAACCCTGGGCAAACGCCAAGGCGCCGATATCGCCCGCGACAAACCAACCTACCCGGCGCTGCTTGGTCTGGATGCCGCCAAGGCCTATGCCCTGGAGCTGCGCGACCAGGCCCTGGCTGCGCTGCAAGGCTTCGGTGAAAACGCCGAACCCCTGCGGGCACTGGCGCGCTATATCGTCGAACGCCGCCACTGACACTTCCTCACGTTCTGTAGCAGCGGCCTTGTAACGCGAAAGGGCTGCAAAGCAGCCCTGGCGAATTATGCTGCGAAGCTAAAAATCTGGGGCCGCTTCGCAGCCCTTTCGCGACACGAGGCCGCTCCTACAGGGGCAGCTTTTCCTCCAATGGGTTAAACTGCCGCGTCTTCAAACCTATAACGACTCGCCTGATGCCCACGACGTTTCAAGAGATCCCCCGCGAACGCCCGGTCACGCCGTTGCTCGACCGCGCCGATACGCCAGCCGGCCTGCGCCGCCTGGCCGAAGCCGACCTTGAGCCGCTGGCCGACGAGCTGCGCCAGGAATTGCTCTACACCGTCGGCCAGACCGGTGGGCACTTTGGTGCCGGCCTTGGCGTCATCGAGCTGACGATCGCCCTGCATTACGTGTTCGACACCCCCGATGACCGGCTGGTGTGGGATGTGGGCCACCAGGCCTACCCGCACAAGATCCTCACCGGGCGCCGCAACCGCATGCTCAGCCTGCGCCAGAAGGACGGCATCGCCGCCTTCCCGCGGCGCAGCGAAAGCGAGTACGACACCTTCGGCGTCGGCCACTCCAGCACCTCGATCAGCGCAGCGCTGGGCATGGCCATCGCCGCCCGCCTGCAAAACGAGGCGCGCAAGTCGATTGCCGTGATCGGTGATGGCGCACTGACCGCCGGCATGGCCTTCGAAGCGCTGAACCATGCGCAGGAAGTGAATGCCGACATGCTGGTCATTCTCAACGACAACGACATGTCGATTTCGCGCAACGTCGGCGGGCTGTCCAACTACCTGGCCAAGATTCTCTCCAGCCGCACCTACGCGAGCATGCGCGAAGGCAGCAAAAAAGTGCTGTCGCGCCTGCCAGGCGCCTGGGAAATCGCCCGCCGCACCGAAGAATACGCCAAGGGCATGCTGGTGCCCGGCACCCTGTTCGAAGAGCTGGGCTGGAACTACATCGGCCCGATCGATGGCCACGACCTGCCCACGCTGGTGGCGACCTTGCGCAACATGCGCGACCTCAAGGGCCCGCAGTTCCTGCATGTGGTCACCAAAAAAGGCAAAGGCTTCGCCCCCGCCGAAGTCGACCCGATTGGCTACCATGCCATCACCAAGCTGGAACCGGTCGACAAGCCCGTGGCGCCGAAGCAGCCCAGCGGGCCTAAGTATTCCGCAGTGTTCGGCCAGTGGCTGTGCGACATGGCCGCCGCCGACAACCGCCTGGTAGGCATCACCCCGGCGATGAAAGAAGGCTCGGACCTGGTCGAGTTCAGCGAGCGCTACCCAGAGCGCTACTTCGATGTGGCGATTGCCGAGCAGCACGCCGTCACCTTGGCCGCCGGTATGGCCTGCGAAGGTGCCAAGCCGGTGGTGGCGATCTACTCGACCTTCCTGCAACGTGCCTACGACCAGTTGATCCACGATGTCGCCGTGCAAGACCTCGACGTGCTGTTTGCCATCGACCGTGCAGGCCTGGTCGGCGAAGACGGCCCGACTCACGCGGGCGCCTACGACCTGTCGTACCTGCGCTGCATCCCCGGCATGCTGGTGATGACGCCAAGTGACGAGAACGAGCTGCGCAAGATGCTCAGCACCGGCCACCACTACAAAGGCCCGGCGGCTGTCCGTTACCCGCGCGGCACCGGCCCGAATGCACCGATCAGCGGCGACCTCGATCCGCTGGAAATCGGCAAAGGCGTCGTGCGCCGCAAGGGCAGCAAGGTTGCCATGCTGGTGTTCGGCGTGCAGTTGGCTGAAGCCCTGCAAGTTGCTGAAACCCTCGACGCCACTGTGGTCGACATGCGGTTCGTCAAGCCGCTGGACGAAGCACTGGTACTGGAAATGGCCGCCAGCCATGAACTGCTGGTGACCCTTGAAGAGAACGCCATCATGGGCGGCGCAGGCGCGGCAGTGGGTGAGTGCCTGGCCCGCGAGGCAGTGGTCAAGCCGCTGTTGCACCTGGGGCTGCCAGACCTGTACGTCGAGCACGCCAAGCCTGCGCAAATGCTGGCAGAGTGCGGGCTGGATGTGGCGGGGATTGAAGCCTCGGTCAGGGCGCGGCTGGCAAAGCTCGGCCTGTAAGCCAGTCGCTGTGAGCTGTGTAGGAGCGGCCTTGTGTCGCGAAAGGGCTGCGCAGCAGCCCCGGCGATATCGGCGTGGTGCACAAATCCTGGGGGTGCTACGCACCCCTTTCGCGACACAAGGCCGCTTCTACAGGGGATCGCGGCATGCCGGATGGCGCGGGTCAGCCTAGCTGGCGCGGGATGCGGTAGAGGTACAGCAACACCACGGTCGACAGCGCCAGCAGTATCTGTGGCACCGCCTCCAGCCCCACCAGCACCGACAATGCGGCCACCCAGGCCGGGAAACAGGCAAACAACATGGCCATGCGCCGAACCTGCGCCAGGGTGATCCAGGCGGCAGGCTCATCCGGGCTGCCCAGCGCTTTGTCTGTAGCGATCAACGCCCGCTTGTAGGCAGCGAAACGCGGCAAGCTGAGGAACATGGTTGCAGCGCCCGCGATGAACAGCGGCATGGCCAGCACGCCCATTTGCACGGCGCCACCAAAGGCCCAGGCCATCACCGGCAACGGCACCAGCCCCACGGCCAGGTACTGCCACCAGGCGAGTGCCAGGCGGCGCTTGACCTGCCCGCGTGTCACGCCTGCTCGCCCTGGTGCTTGTTGCCCATCATATGGCCGAGCTTGTCGGCCTTGGTCGCCAGGTACAGGCGGTTGTGCGGGTTGTGCCCGGTGTGCAGCGGCACACGCTCGGCCACCTTGATGTTCATGTCGGTCAGGGCTTTGACCTTGCGCGGGTTGTTGGTCATCAGACGCAGTGCGCTGACGCCCAGGTGCTCGAGCATCGGCAGGCACATGGCGTAGTCACGCTGATCGGCCGCAAACCCCAGGCGCTCGTTGGCTTCGACGGTATCGGCGCCGCCATCTTGCAGCTCGTAGGCGCGGATCTTGTTCAACAGGCCAATGCCTCGCCCTTCCTGGCGCAGGTACAGCAGCACACCACGGCCTTCGCGGGCGATGGCTTGCAGCGCGGCTTCAAGCTGCGAGCCACAGTCACAGCGCTGGCTGAACAGTGCGTCGCCAGTCAGGCACTCGGAATGCAGGCGCCCCAGCACCGGCTCACCGTCGGCAATCTCACCCAGGCTGAGCACTACGTGCTCGCGGCCAGTGGCTTCGTCGAGAAAGCCATGCATGGTGAAGGTCGCAAAAGGGGTCGGGAGTTTAGAGGCGGCAACAAAGACGACGGGCACGTTGTGCTCCTGGATGTAGGAATTTTCAATCGGCAGATTGTATCAGCAGCCCGCCATAGGTGCGCAGGCTGAATACCGGGGCTTAAGATCGAAAAGTTCGATGCTTATGGAGCACGCCCCTGCTACAGCTCAGAGCGGCTGGCTATTGGCAGTGAATGGGTACGGCTGCTTCCAGCGCTCGAAAATCGGCTTCAACTCGCCGCTGCGCACCAACTGCTGCATGCGCTGATCGAACAGGTCGCTGAGCGCCTTGCCGCGCGCGGTATTGCCGAACGCCAGGTACAACGGCAGCTCAGTCAGGTGGGTGCTGCGAAAAAGCCCGGGGTTGGCCGCGCGGCCAAGCACGTACTGAACCTCGGTGAAGGCATCGACATAGAAGTCGACGCGGTCATGCTCGAGCATCGGCAGAATCCCTTCACGGCGCTGTACCTCGCGAAATTCCTCGACATTGGACAGATAACTGCCGTAATCGTAGCCGCGCACCCAGGCCAGGCGGTATTTGCCGATGGTGTCCACAGTCGGCACCGGCTTGCTGGCCAGGCCCAGCACATAGATATGGTCCATATCGAAATGCCAGCGCGGATAGATATCGCCGCTTTCCTCGCCTTTGTAAGACCCCACCCAGGCATCGGCCTCTTCACGCTTGACCAGGCCCATTGCCCGGCTGTACGGCGCGCTTTGCGCCTGTACCTTGACCCCGGCCGGCTCGAACACCTTGCGCAGCACGTCCCAGGCAAGCCCGGTACCATCGGCATTGGTGTAGTCGACCCATTCCTCGCTGACCAGGCGCACTTCGGCAGGCGCCTGCCCGGCAACGGCGCAGGGGCCTGCGACGAGCAACAGCAATGCCAGCAACACAGTCCTGAACCCCATCACCACGCTCCGTGCTTCATCTGTGCGGCCACAGCCACAGGTTGATCCACATGCCGCCCTTCCCGCACAAGACAATGGCCCCATGGCCGCAGCCACGCAAGCGCCCGCTCACACGGTCTGCCCGAAGTGCTGATAGCCGCGCTGTTGCGGGGTGATGTCCTGGCCATGCTCATCGCGCAGGCTGACGCCCTGGCCCGGCAAAACCCGGCCAATAACGTGGTACGGCTGCACCAGGGACGCCAGCGCCGCCTGCGGCGCGGTAAACGCCAGCACGTAGTCGTCGCCACCGGTCAGCGCCGCATGCAGCGCCGCATCACGCCCCAGCAGCGCCAGCAGCGCGGCAGACACCGGCACCTGCGCCTGATCAACTTGCAGCGCCACGCCTGAGGCCTTGGCGATATGGCCGCAATCGGCCAGCAGGCCGTCGGAGATATCCAGCGCCGCGCTGGCCAGGCCACGCAACTGCTCGCCAAGGCGCAACTGCGGCAGCGGCGCCCAGTAGTGATCAAGCAAGGGTTGCGCAACGTCGGCCGGCGCCGAGCGCTGGCCCAACACCAGCGGCAGAGCACCGGCAGCGTTACCCAGGTCGCCGCCCACACACAGCAGGTCACCTGGTTGCGCGCCACTGCGACGCAACGCCTGGCCTGTTGGCACACGGCCAAACACTGTGACAGTGATACTGAGTGGGCCGCGGGTGGTGTCGCCACCGATCAGGCTGATAGCGCAGCGCCCGGCCATGCGGCCTAGGCCTTCGGCAAAGCCTGCAAGCCAGTTACGGCCGACGTCAGGCAGGGTCAGGGCAAGGGTGAAAGCGATTGCCGTAGCGCCCATGGCCGCCAGGTCGCTGACCGCCACGGCCAACGCACGCTGGCCGAGCAGCAGGGGGTCACAGGCATCTGGAAAGTGCACACCGGCCACGAGCGTGTCGGTGGAGATTGCCAGCTGTTCGCCGGCAGGCAGGTCCAGCAGGGCGCAGTCGTCGCCGATACCCAGCGCCACGCCTTCGCCACCCTGCGCACAAGGCGCGGCGGCGAAGTAATGGCTGATCAGCTCGAACTCACCCATGGCGTGTCAGCGCTGCAATCAGCGCTTGTTCGCCTTGACTTCAGCTTCACGCAGGCGCGGGGCCAGCTTGTCCAGCACACCGTTGACGAACTTGTGACCGTCGGTGGCGCCGAACACTTTGGCAAGCTCGACACCTTCGTTGATGACCACGCGGAACGGCACGTCGACGCGCATCATGAACTCCCAGGTGGACAGGCGCAGCACCGACAGTTCGACCGGGTCGAGCTCTTCGAGCGGGGTGTCCAGGCAAGGCTTGAGGGCCTCGTCGATTTCGTCCTTCTTCGCAGGCACCCCGTGCAGGATTTCGCGGAAGTAGGCACCGTCGACGTCGGTGAAATCGTTATCGACGCGGAACTGCGCCTCGACCTCGTTCAACGAATGCTTGGCAACGTGCCACTGGTAGAGCGCCTGGGTAGCGAGCTTGCGCGCTTCGCGGCGTTTGGCGCTTTTCGATGGCTTGCCAGCATCCGCAGGTTTTGGATCGCGCGGGTTGAAACGATCGCTTTCGTCGCTAATCACTTGGCCTCCAACTGCGCCAGCAGGCTGACCATTTCCAGAGCGGACAGGGCAGCTT
Organism: Pseudomonas sp. SWRI51; assembly: GCF_014268825.1. Lineage (NCBI taxonomy): Bacteria > Pseudomonadati > Pseudomonadota > Gammaproteobacteria > Pseudomonadales > Pseudomonadaceae > Pseudomonas > Pseudomonas sp. SWRI51. The sequence goes on from NZ_JABWRG010000025.1 coordinate 32,337, forward strand.
CGGCACCTTTGTTACCGGCTTTGGTGCCGGAACGTTCGATGGCTTGTTCGATGGAATCGACGGTCAGAACGCCGAAGGCCACCGGAACGCCGAATTCCATGGACACCTGGGCCAAGCCCTTGGTGCACTCGCCCGCTACGTATTCGAAGTGCGGGGTACCGCCACGGATCACTGCGCCTAGGGCGATGATCGCGTCATAGGCACCCTGTTGGGCGACTTTCTGCGCGACCAACGGGATTTCGAAGGCACCCGGGGCACGGATGATGGTGATGTCGCTTTCGCTGACGCCGTGGCGAACCAGGGCATCGACGGCGCCGCTTACCAGGCTTTCAACGACGAAGCTGTTGAAGCGGCCAACCACCAAAGCATAGCGACCTTTGGGGGCGATGAAGGTACCTTCGATGGTCTTCAGGGTCATGTGCGATGTTCTCATCTTCAAGAGCGAGGCCGCGCTGTGGCGGCCTCGACAGGGTTTGGACTCGAGCTTGAGGGCGACAAAGACGCTTCAAGTCACTCGGAGGGCACGTATTCTACAACTTCCAGATCGAATCCGGATATCGCGTTGAACTTCATCGGCGAACTCATCAGGCGCATCTTGCGCACGCCAAGGTCGCGCAGGATCTGCGAACCGGCACCGACGGTGCTGTAGGTGGTCGGGGTCTTGGTCGGGGCATCGCCTGCGCTTTCACGAATGTGCGCCAGCAGTACGTCGCCATCGAGCGGGTGGCCCAGCAGCAGCACCACGCCGCTGCCGGCCTCGGCCACGGCAGCCATGGCGGCGCGCAGGCTCCAGCGGCCCGGTTGCTTGACCAGCAGCAGGTCGCGCAGCGGGTCCATGTTGTGTACGCGCACCAGGGTTGGTTCTTCAGCGCAGATGTTGCCCAGGGTCAGGGCCATGTGCACGTCGCCTTCGACCGCGTCGCGGTAGGTGACCAGGTTGAACTCGCCCAGCTCGCTTTCTACCGGCTGCTCGGAGACGCGCTGGACGGTGCGCTCGTGGATCATGCGGTAGTGGATCAGGTCGGCGATGGTGCCGATCTTGAGGTTGTGCTGGGCAGCGAACACTTCGAGCTCGGCGCGACGCGACATGGTGCCGTCGTCGTTCATCACTTCGCAGATCACCCCGCTTGGCTCGAAACCGGCCATGCGCGCCAGGTCGCACGCCGCCTCGGTGTGGCCGGCGCGGGCCAGGGTACCGCCAGGCTGGGCCATCAGCGGGAAAATGTGGCCGGGGCTGACGATGTCTTCGGCCTTGGCGTCCTTGGCCGCCGCTGCCTGCACGGTGCGGGCGCGGTCAGCGGCGGAGATGCCGGTGGTAACGCCTTCGGCGGCTTCGATCGACACGGTGAACTTGGTGCCGAAGCCCGAGCCGTTGCGTGGTGCCATCAGCGGCAGCTTGAGCGTTTCGCAGCGCTCGCGGGTCATGGGCATGCAGATCAGGCCACGGGCGTGCTTGGCCATGAAGTTGATGTGCTCAGGCAGGCAGCATTCGGCTGCCATGATGATGTCGCCTTCGTTTTCGCGGTCTTCGTCATCCATCAGGATGACCATTTTGCCCTGGCGGATGTCTTCGACCAGTTCTTCGATGCTGTTGAGCGCCACGCGGCACCCCCTTCTCAATCAGGATTTCAAGAAGCCGTTGGCGGCCAGGAAGCTTTCGGTAATGCCACTGCCCTTGCTCGGTTCGGCAGCCTTGTCGCCCAGTAGCAGACGCTCCAGGTAACGGGCCAGCAGGTCGACCTCAAGGTTGACCCGACGCCCTGCGCGGTAGTCGGCCATGATGGTTTCGGACAGGGTGTGCGGGACGATGGTCAGCTCGAACTCGGCGCCATCGACCTCATTGACCGTCAGGCTGGTGCCGTCGACGGTGATCGAGCCCTTGTGGGCGATGTACTTGGCCAGCTCTTTAGGTGCGCGCACGCGGAACTGGATGGCGCGGGCGTTATCGGCACGCGAGACGATCTCGCCGACACCGTCGACGTGGCCGCTGACCAGATGGCCACCCAGGCGAGTGGTCGGGGTCAGGGCCTTTTCGAGGTTGACCCGGCTGCCGCTCTTGAGGTCGACCATGGCGGTGCGCTTGAGGGTCTCGACGCTGACGTCGGCCCAGAAACCGTCGCCAGGCAGCTCGACGGCGGTCAGGCACACACCGTTGACGGCAATGCTGTCGCCGAGCTTGACGTCGCCCAGGTCGAGCTTGCCGGTTTCGACGTAAACACGCACGTCACCACCCTTGGGGGTCATGCTGCGGATGGTGCCGATGGATTCGATGATGCCGGTGAACATGCTGCTCTCCTGATAAAACGGGCTGCGCGGAGCCAGCCCGGCATTCTATACGTCGGCGGCCGGCAGCGGGATGGCCGTCACCCGCCAGTCATCGCCGACTGCGCGCATTTCGGTAATTTTCAACCGCGGTGCCGCGCTCATCTGCGTCAACGGCCAGTCCAGCAACGGGCGGGCCTGTGAGCCGAGGAAGGTGCCGGCAACAAACAACTGGAATTCGTCGATCAGCCCCAGCCGGGCGAAAGCGCCCGCCAGGCCAGCACCGGCCTCCAGCAGGATTTCATTGACCCCGCGCTCAGCCAGCACACCTAACAGCGCCGGCAGGTCGACCTGGCCATCGCTGCCGGGCAACACCAGCAGTTCGTGGCCTGCGGCTACGTAGCGTGGGTCGGGCGCTGCGGCGGTGACCACCAGCGCGGGGCCGGCGGCGAAGAACGGCGCGTCCAGCGGCAGGCGCAGGCGCCCGTCGATCAGCACCCGCAGCGGCGGGCGCGACAGCGCCAGGGCGGTGGTTTCGGCATCCAGGCCCAGCTCGCTGGCGCGCACTGTCATGCGGGCGTGGTCTTGCAGCACACTGGCGGCACTGGTCAGCACCACGCTTGAACGGGCGCGCAGGCGCTGCACCGCGGAGCGAGCCGCAGGGCCGGTAATCCACTGGCTCTCGCCGCTGGCCATGGCGGTGCGACCGTCCAGGCTCATGGCAAGCTTTGCCCGCACGAACGGCAGGCCGTGTTCCATGCGTTTGAGAAACCCTGGGTTGAGCGCCCGCGCTTGGGCTTCGAGCACGCCACTGACCACTTCGATGCCGGCCTGCTGCAAGCGCCGCAGGCCGTTGCCGGCCACTTGCGGGTTTGGGTCCTGCATGGCTGCTACCACCCGCGCCACCCCTGCCTGCACCAGCGCTTCGGCGCACGGCGGGGTGCGGCCGTGGTGGCTGCAGGGTTCGAGGGTGACATAAGCGCAGGCGCCACGGGCGCGCTCACCGGCCTGGCGCAGGGCATGCACCTCGGCGTGCGGCTCGCCGGCACGTACATGCCAGCCTTCGCCGACTACCTCGCCATCGCGCACGATGACGCAGCCTACGCGCGGGTTGGGGTGGGTGGTGTACAAGCCCTTGCGGGCCAGTTCCACGGCCCGGGCCATGTAGTGGGCATCGAGAATGGCGGCTTGGCTGGGCATGGCTACTCTTTGGCTGGCTCGCGGGCCAGGCGGTCGATTTCTTCGCGGAACTCGTCGAGGTCCTGGAAGCGTCGGTACACCGAGGCAAAACGAATGTAGGCGACTTCGTCGAGCTTGCGCAGCTCGCCCATCACCAGTTCACCCACCACCAGCGACTTCACTTCGCGCTCACCGGTGGCCCGCAGCCGGCTTTTGATGTGCGCAAGGGCGGCTTCCAGGCGCTCGACGCTGACTGGGCGCTTTTCCAGCGCGCGCTGCATGCCGGCACGCAGTTTGTCTTCGTCGAAGGGCTGGCGCGTGCCGTCCTGCTTGATCAGCCGGGGCAGGACCAGCTCGGCGGTTTCGAAGGTGGTGAAGCGCTCGCCGCAGGCGAGGCATTCGCGACGGCGACGCACCTGCTCGCCCTCGGCGACCAGACGCGAGTCGATGACCTTGGTGTCGTTGGCACCGCAAAAGGGACAGTGCATGGTGGCAGGCAACAAAAAAAGGGAGGGCCATGGTAGCGCATTGCACTGGCAAGACAAGCCAAAGGGGTTAACATCCAAGGGAAATCTGCCCGCCAAGGACTCACATTCATGCATCATCGAGCGCTCGTCGTGCTGTGCTGCGCCGCCCTGCTTGCCGCCTGCGGCAGCGACCGGCCCAAGACCGAGCCGGCTGCACCACCGGCGCCAGCCAAAACTGCCACCAGCAAAACCGTGCCACTGGGCCCGCTGCCGGCGTATCAGCGCGAGCTCAGCGGCACGCTGCTGGAAATCCCAGCCGGCGCTACCGTGGAACTTGCGCTGCTGGTCATTGATGAACGTGGCCGCCCGCAGCAACTGCTCGCCAGCAGCACCTTGACCGGCACCGGCCAGGCCCTGCCCTATCAACTGCGCTTCAACCCCGAAGCTTTCCCGGCCGGGGCCAGGGTCGAACTGCGCGGCCGCGCCAGCCAATCCGGCCAGTTGATCATGCACCTGCCGCCGCAACCGATCGCCCAGGCACAAACCCAGGCCACTGGCCCGCTGCGCTTCGAACAGGCGCCGTAAATGGCGCCGCTCGCCTTGCAACAGGCCCTGAGCGGCCTGATTGGTGAAGCGCGCCTGGTTGTCAGCGCGCTGCCTGACTGCGCACTCAAGCTGTGGCTGCTCGACGAGCACAACATGGACCGGGCATTCAGCAGCGAAGAAACCCGGCGAATTCTTGAAGAGCCACCGTACTGGAGCTTTTGCTGGGCCAGCGGCCTGGCCATGGCCCGGTACCTGGCTCGCCACCCCGAGTGGGTGCGTGGCAAGCGGGTGCTGGATTTCGGCGCAGGTTCCGGCATTGCCGGCATTGCTGCTGCCCGTGCCGGCGCCCTTGAGGTCGTGGCCTGTGACCTTGACCCACTGGCGCTTGCAGCCTGCCGGGCCAATGCTGCGCTCAATGGTGTGAAGCTGCGCTACAGCAGCGACTTTTTTGCCGAGGCCGACCGCTACGACCTGGTGCTGGTGGCCGACGTTCTGTACGACCGCGCCAACCTGCCGTTGCTCGACCATTTCCTAAGCCGCGCCCGCCAGGCCCTGGTGGCGGACTCGCGGGTGCGCGACTTCAGCCACCCGCTCTACCGCTCGCTGGGCACACTGGATGCGCTGACCTTGCCGGACCTTGCCGAACCGCACGAATTCCGCCGGGTCAGCCTGTACCACGCCAGCCGCGAGCCTTTATAGTGATGCCATTCACCGTTTTGCGAGAGTCACGATGAACCAAGCACCTGTTACCAACGATGTGCCGTATATCTTCGATGCCACCGATGCCAGCTTCCAGCAACTGGTCATCGAGAACTCGTTCCACAAGCCGGTGCTGGTCGATTTCTGGGCTGAGTGGTGCGCCCCGTGCAAGGCCCTGATGCCGCTGCTGGCGAAAATCACCGAGGGTTACCAGGGCGAATTGCTGCTGGCCAAGATCAACTGCGATGTCGAGCAGCAGGTGGTAGCGCAGTTCGGTATTCGCAGCCTGCCGACCGTGGTGCTGTTCAAGGATGGCCAGCCGGTCGACGGTTTTGCCGGCGCCCAGCCTGAATCGGGCATCCGCGCCATGCTCGAACCGCACGTGCAAATGCCGGCACCGCCCACCGCCACGCCGCTGGAACAAGCCAAGGCGCTGTTTGCCGAAAGCCGCTTCAGCGAAGCCGAAGCGCTGCTGCAGGCACTGCTGGGTGAAGACAACAACAACGCCGAAGCACTGATCCTGTATGCCCGCTGCCTGGCAGAACGCGGCGAGTTGGGCGAGGCACAAGTGGTGCTGGACGCAGTCAAGAGCGACGAGCACAAGGCCGCCCTGGCCGGCGCCAAGGCGCAACTGACCTTCCTGCGCCAGGCCGCCAGCCTGCCAGAGGCTGCCGAGCTGAAAAGCCGCCTGGCGCAAAACCCGCAGGATGACGAGGCGGCCTACCAGCTGTGCATTCAGCAACTGGCGCGCCAGCAGTATGAAGCCGCGCTGGATGGGCTGCTCAAGCTGTTCCAGCGCAATCGCGGTTACGAGAACGGCCTGCCACACAAGGCATTGTTGCAGGTGTTCGAACTACTCGGCGGTGATCATCCGCTGGTCGGCAGCTATCGCCGCAAGCTGTTCGCTGCAATGTACTGAAGGTGCGCGGTGGGCTCGAACGCTGTCAGGCGAGCCCACTGTCACACGCGCTCAACTCACCTTGTTGCTCATGGTAACGAACTCCCGAACGCTTTTCAGCGGCAGCGGCAAGATGATCACGGCCCAGTACAGCCGACGATCATCCTTCTCGATCGCCAGCACCACGGAGAACGGTTGGTCACTTCCGGGGGTGAACGCCCCGGAAGCATCCATCACACCGCCGCCGTCCAGCACACGCCACTCGATGTCTGCGGGCGCAACGACAACCTCCTCACCGCCCCGGTTCAGGTAGCAGAGTGTCAGCCCAACCTGGTAACCCCGCTCATCGACCCGCAGATAATGCGTCGGGCTGGCATTGAGCACTACATAGGTGGACATCACCGGATTGCCGGGGGTGCCAGACACGACTTTGTCGATCACTACCGGAGAAAATCCAGAAGTCTTGTACATGCAAGCTCGCCAGGTCTTGCCTGATGTGTCGTGCGGCACCCCAGGATCATCCGGCGGGCAATACCAGCAGGCATCGCCATGCGGATCAAGGGCGCCGTGGGCCTTACCCTGGAATGTCCAGCTCAGCGTGCCCCCGGTATGCGGCATTACAGACATGAGGGTGCGTTGACGCACGCCGCTCACCATCTTCACCAAGGGTGAAGCATGCTGTCGTGCGGCAACCGGGACATACTTGAGCGTCGATCCGGCGCCCCAAGGGTAGTCGTAGAGAACTTCCATGGCGTGGTCTACGATTTGATCGGGCACGACAACGGACTTGAAGAGAAGGGTATCGACTGGGTACAGCACCTGCATGAACTCATCCATGGCGCTTGCTAAGGGGTCCTTGAACGAGAGCTCATTGTTCAGGCCCCCATTCCTGGCCCCCGCCGAATGGTAATGGTAGACCGAGGGCAGGTTGTTGATCGGCGAGGCCGGGAGGTCCGAAGACCTCTGGGTGGGCAGTAGCCCGTCCTCTCCGTCATCGCGAGCCAGATACAACCAATACCAGTCGGTTTTGTCCGACGCCTTGCGCACGTAGAAGTGAGCAGGAACCACGTAGTAAGCGTTGTTGAATGGCGTCAGCTCAACATGGCGCAGCCTCACCAACCGCTGTGAGTCTGGCAGTGCCTCGAATCGCTGACGGTAGCCCAGTGCAGCAGCTTCGTCCGGCTCGAAGGCGGCAGCCCCCAGGTAAGCCATATAAAACCGCGAACCTTTGGAAACCTTGATATTGACGCTACCATCCTCTGCGAAGAGCCCAACGAAAGCGTCGAGGTGAAACTCCTGGAACAGATAACGGTTGGCTGTGCGGTCGACAACCTGAATTTCCCTGACACTTCTGATGTGGTCTCCCAGGTCCATGGCCAACTGAATGGTGGTATCGCTGAGGACCTGCCTGCGCACTTCCACTTTCCCCGGGCTGCAGTACGGCGAATTGAACAACATCAGGGGCCGGGACAGCACGGTATCAGCGACCTCCCAATGCAGGCCCGCCTCTATGACCCGATCGAAATGGACGCGATCGAGGTCATCGCTGCCCGTATGGTCACCCACCCACTGCGAGGCACAGAACTCATCGACATGACGGCCATTGAATCGCGCATTGATGTACCACCAGATGATGGATCTTGGCACCACGGGGTCAGGTATTTGCGAGTCTTCTGTGTCCATGAACGTATGCCTCCGAGTTGGTAGGCATACTGATAGCACCGCCGAACTCGGCCGGACAACTGACAAAAATGACAGGTCTGAGGCGGCTTGCGGTCAGCCAAGCCAGCAATAAACAGGGGCATCGGTACCGCTTTGCACGCGCACTTGCGCGCAATGTCGCAGCCTGACCAGCAACCGCTTGCCACTTGCCGTGCTGCCGGTCAGCTCTTCCAACCGCTCCAGCAGCTCGGGGCCGTTGATACGCCCGGCCTGGCGCAACAGCTCACAAGCGGCCGCCCAGTGGCCATCGTCCACGCGGGCAGCAGGTTGCGCCGCATCTGGGGCTACGGCCTGCGCTACCGCTGGCGCAGACGCCTGCAGCCCACGCGTCAGCTGCGCCCATTGCGCGGGGTCCAGCTCGATGGTCAGGTCCACCGGCCAGTCACCAATCTGTCCACGAATTCTCATGAAGTGTTCCTTTGCATACGGGTCAAAGTTGGCATGCTACAGCAACATGAAACCTGTGCACGGCGGGGTAGCGATACGCCAAAAAGTTGTTATAACATTACTAAACCTGTCCAAGCCGCTTCTGGAGCTGTTCATGCGTCGTCTGCTGCTCGCCCTGCCCTTTGCCCTGCTGCCCCTGGCCGTGGCCCATGCCCACGACGAACACGATCATGACCACGGCACCCTTGCCGCCCACGAGCATGGCGTAGCCAAACTCAACGTGGTGCTCGACGGCAATACCCTGGAACTGGAACTGGACAGCCCGGCGATGAACATCGTCGGCTTCGAGCATGCCGCTACCAGCGATGCCGACAAAGCCAAGGTCGCCGCCGCGCGCAAACAACTGGAGCAACCGCTGGCCTTGTTCAACCTGGCCCAGGCGGCCGGCTGCAAGGAAGATCAGCAAGCGCTTGAAAGCCCGCTGTTCGGTGATGCTGCCGAGGGCGACAAACATGAACACGGCCATCAGCACGCCGACATCAATGCTCATTACCAACTGGCCTGCAGCAACCCGGGCAAGCTCACCCAGGTTGACCTCGCCCCCCTGTTCAAAGCCTTCGCGCAGACGCAGAAAATCAATGTGCAGTTGATCGGCCCGAACGGCCAGAAAGGCCTGGAAGCCACCGCCGCCAAGGCCGTGGTCCCGTTCTGAATGAGCCAGGCGCTGATCGAGCTTGAGGATGTGACGTTCGCCTGGCCGGGCCAGGCGCCGCTGCTGGATATTGCCCAGTTTCGCCTTGAAGCCGGCGAGGCGCTGTTCCTCAAAGGCCCGAGCGGCAGCGGCAAGACTACCCTGCTTGGCCTGCTGGGCGGGGTAAACCGCCCAGGCCAGGGCCGCATCCGCCTGCTCGGCCAGGACCTGGCCAGCTTGAGCCAGGGCGCCCGCGACCGTTTTCGGGTCGACCACACCGGCTATATCTTCCAGCAATTCAACCTGCTGCCGTTTCTGTCAGTGCGCGAAAACGTCGAGCTGCCTTGCCGCTTCTCGAAAAGCCGCGCCGCACGCGCCAGCCAACGCCATGGCAGCGTCGACCAGGCCGCCGCTCATTTGCTCGAGCACTTGGGCCTGAACCAGCCTGGCCTATTGGCGCGTCGCGCCGGCAGCCTATCAATCGGCCAGCAGCAACGGGTGGCCGCCGCCCGCGCGCTGATCGGCCAACCGGAGCTTGTAATCGCCGACGAGCCCACTTCGGCGCTGGATGCCGACACCCGCGAGGCGTTCATTGGCCTGCTGTTCAATGAGTGCCGCGCGGCCGGCTCCAGCCTGCTGTTCGTCAGCCATGACCAAAGCCTGGCGCCGCTGTTCGACCGCCACCTGTCCCTGGCCGAACTCAATCGCGCCGCCAAGCCCCGGGAGGCCTGATGTACCTGCTCCGCCTAGCCTTGGCCAGCCTCGCCAACCGCCGCTTCACGGCACTGCTCACCGCCTTCGCCATCGCCCTTTCGGTGTGCCTGCTGCTGGCCGTCGAACGGGTACGCATCGAAGCCCGCGCCAGCTTTGCCAGCACCATCAGCGGTACCGACCTGATCGTCGGCGCCCGCTCGGGTTCAGTGAACCTGCTGCTGTATTCGGTGTTTCGCATCGGCAACGCTACTAACAATATCCGCTGGGACAGCTACCAGCACATCGCCAAGGACCCACGGGTAAAGTGGGCCATCCCGATCTCGCTGGGCGATTCGCACCGCGGCTACCGCGTGCTGGGCACCACCGGCGAGTACTTCGAGCACTATCAGTACGGGCGCCGCCAGCACCTGCAACTGAGCCAGGGCCGGCCCTTTGCCGACAACCCGTTCGACGTGGTGCTGGGCGCAGAAGTGGCCGAGGCGCTGCACTACAAGCTCGGCGACAAACTGGTGCTGGCCCACGGCGTAGCGGCCATCAGCCTGGTCAAGCACGACGATAAACCCTTCACCGTGGTCGGTGTACTGCAACGCACCGGCACCCCGGTGGACCGCACCCTGCATATCAGCCTCGCCGGCATGGAAGCGATCCATATCGATTGGCACAACGGCGTGCCGGCGCGCGGCGCCGGGCGCATCAGTGCCGAGCAGGCGCGCGCCATGGACCTGCAACCAGCGGCCATCACCGCGTTCATGCTGGGCCTGAACAACAAGATCGCCACCTTCAGCGTGCAGCGTGAAATCAACGAATACGGCAACGAGCCGTTGCTGGCGATTCTGCCGGGGGTGGCCTTGCAGGAACTGTGGAGCCTGATGGGCACTGCCGAGCAGGCGCTGTTCGTGGTGTCGCTGTTTGTGGTGCTGACCGGGCTGATCGGCATGCTCACCGCCATCCTCACCAGCCTCAACGAGCGCCGCCGAGAAATGGCCATCTTGCGCTCGGTGGGCGCACGCCCCTGGCACATCGCAGGCTTGCTGGTGCTCGAAGCGCTGGCCCTGGCGCTGGCGGGTATCGGCGCTGGGCTGGGTTTGCTATATGCCGGTATCGCCTTGGCCCAAGGGTATGTGCAAGCCAACTACGGGCTGTATCTGCCGCTGGCTTGGCCCAGCGCCCATGAGTGGACGCTGCTGGCGATCATTCTTGGCGCCGCGCTGCTGATGGGCAGCGTGCCGGCCTGGCGCGCCTATCGGCAGTCGCTGGCCGACGGCCTGTCGATTCACCTTTGAGGATGGGCCATGGCTAAGCGAGAGCAGTTATTGGGGGAGCGGGCTTGCCCCGCGCTCGGGCCAGTCTTGATGGCACCGGCCTTGCCGGTGTTCGCGGGGCAAGCCCGCTCCTACGTCGGGTGGTTGCTGGCCGTGCTGTTGCTGCCAGCCTTGTGCTGGGCCGGCGAGCCCCGCGAGCTGGACTGGCCGGCGCTGATCCCCGAGGGCGCGCCAGTGATTGCCCCGCAACTGGCGCCGCTGCACGACCTGTCGCAGATCGGCAACGCGCTGGCAGCCGAGTCCGCCCCGGCTGCGCACCAGCAGGCGCCGGCCGCCCCGGTGGTCAAGGCGCTGGATGGCCAGGTGGTCAAGCTGCCCGGCTACATCGTGCCGCTTGAGGTGAGCGAAGAAGGCCGTACCACCGAGTTTCTGCTGGTGCCGTACTACGGCGCCTGCATCCACGTGCCGCCGCCGCCGTCCAACCAGATTGTGCACATCGTCAGCGAGATGGGCGTGCGCGTTGAAGACCTCTACCAGCCGTACTGGATCGAAGGCACCCTGCGCGTCAAAGCCTCCAGCAGCGATCTGGCCGAGGCCGGTTATCAAATGGAAGCCGAAAAAATCTACGCCTATGAGCTGAAATGAGAAAGGTTCCCCGGCTGTGATGCTGCTTCGTTGAGCTGGGTCAAACATTCTGTTTAGGCGGCTCCGTACCATTGGACTACTTGATTACTTACGTCCTTTGGGAGCTTCCATGAACAAGTCCTTGCTCGGCGCCTCGCTCGTTGCCCTGGCGCTCGCAGCGCCCGTTGCCCACGCCCACCAGGCGGGGGATTTCATCCTCCGCGCCGGCGCCATCACCACCGCGCCTAACGAAAACAGCAGCGATATCAAGCTCGATGGCGCCAAAGTGCCGGGCACCAAGGCAACCCTGGACAGCGACACCCAACTGGGCCTGGCCTTCGCCTATATGCTCACCGACCACATCGGCCTTGAGCTGCTGGCTGCTACCCCGTTCCAGCACACTGTAGGCGTCAAAGGCCTCGGCGCAGGCCTGGACGGCAAGCTGGCAGACATCAAGCAACTGCCGCCAACCCTGTCGCTGCAGTACTACCCGATGGCACCGACCTCCAAGTTCCAGCCATACGCTGGCGTTGGTCTGAACTACACCCTGTTCTTCGATGAAGACCTGAGCAGCAAGCGCAAGAGCGAAGGCTTCAGCAACCTGAAGCTGAAAAACTCGGTGGGCCTGGCCGGCCAACTGGGCATGGACTACATGCTGACCGAAAACCTGCTGTTCAACGCCGCCGTCTGGTACGTCGACATCGATACCCAGGCCACCATGAATGGCCCGAGCGCTCTGGGCGTAGGCCGCACCAAGGTCGACGTCGACGTCGATCCATGGGTGTACATGGTCGGTCTCGGCTACAAGTTCTGATAGGCAGCGACTTTCTGGCCGTAAGGTAAGAACGCTCCTACAAAGCCCGCAGCATTGCTGCGGGCTTTTTGTTTTGCAGGACCGCGCAGATGCACGCCAACGCGCTGATGCCCGCCCCCAGCCCACACACCGCAGGCCACCCCGCCGCTTCATACATCCAGCTTGCAGCCATCGCCCCCAGGCCGCTGCCCACCGAATAGCAGCACATGTAAGCGCCGATCAGCCGGCTGGCCATCGCTGCACGCCCGGCCAGCAACAGGCTCTGGTTGGTGACGTGCACGGCCTGCACCGCAAGGTCCAGCATCACTACGCCCAGAATGAGCGCCAGCAGCGAGTGGTCAAGCATCGCGCTGGGCAGCCAGGAAAGCGTCAGCAACGCCAAGGCCAGAACGGTTGTGCGCGGGCCGTGCCCTTGGTCTGCCAGCCGTCCGGCGCGGGACGCCGCCAGGGCGCCGGCCACACCGGCCAGTCCGAACAAGCCAACCTGGGTGGGGCTCAACGCATGCGCAGGCGCCGTCAGCGGTAGCACCATGGCCGACCACAACACGCTGAACGCGGCGAATATCAGCAACGCCAACAAGCCACGTTGGCGCAGCAGGCGGTCGTCACGGTAAAGCGTCAGGGTCGACAGTAGCAAGTCACGATAACGTTGGCCGGCGCTGGCGGCGGGCGTTGCCGGCAAACGCCATGCAAGCAGCATCGCCATCAGCAACGCCAACCCCGCTGCGCCAACATACACCCCGCGCCAGCCCAGCAGGTCAGCGAACACGCCGGACACCAGCCGCGCCAGCAAAATGCCCAATACGATACCGCTGGTCACTGTGCCGACCGCTTGGCCCTGCTGCGCCGGGCTCGCCAAAGTAGCGGCATGCGCCACCATCACCTGCACCACCACTGCCATCAGCCCGACCATGGCCATCGCCGCCAGCAGCATCGCCCAGCCTTGGGCCAGCGCCACGGCCAGCAGCGCACCACTGGCGACCAGCAGTTGCGTGAGGATCAGGCGTTTGCGCCCGAGCAAGTCGCCCAGCGGCACGATCAGCAGCAACCCGACGGCGTACCCCGCCTGGGTTGCGCCCACCACCAGCCCGACCCGCGCCAGCGGTACACCCAGGCTCAGCGCCATGGCCGCGAGCAGGGGCTGGGCGAAGTACACAGTGGCGACCGCCAGGGCACAGGCGGCCGCCAGAAGCAGGGTCAGGCCGCGGCTTAGCGGTACATCGGTCATCGAGGCACTCCTGGCAATCCGGTTGTTAATTAAAACCACATCTGGCTTTCTAGCAAATGTGGTTTTAATCTGCAACCAAAGTCACCCGCGGATATTCAGATGCTCGACGACAATAACCAGCAATGCCCCGTGGCCCGTGCCTTGGACGTGATCGGCGATCGTTGGTCGCTGATGATCCTGCGCGATGCCTTCGATGGGCTGCGCCGCTTCAGCGAATGGCAAAAGAACCTGGGGCTGGCGAAGAACATTCTGGCGGACCGGCTCAAGTCGCTGGTCGAGGCTGGGTTGCTGGATCAGCAACCGGCCTCCGATGGCAGCGCGTACAAGGAATACGTGCTGACCGACAGGGGGCGTGCCTTGTTTACGGTAATCGTCGGCCTGCGCCAGTGGGGGGAGCGGTACCTGTTCAGCAGCGGGGAGCCGCGCTCAGAACTGGTCGATGAGCGCGGGCAGCCGCTTGAGAGGCTGCAGGTTCGTGCGCAGGATGGCGCGGCGGTTGAAGCCCAAGGCTGCCGACGCCGGGTTGTTCGCCACGCAGCGGGCTCTGTGGGGGCCCCCTCGCCAGCCAGTCTTTTGTAGGAGCTGGCGACAGCCTGCGATGGGGCCGTCAGCCTTTGCCGAGCAACCGCGCCAAACCATCAACGAACGGGGTTGGTTCGGGCAACTCGAAGCGCGCCAGCAAGCGGCTGTTATCAGCACGCGAATGGCGGATATCACCCGAGCGCGCCGGGCTGTAGCTGACCGCAGGCAGACTGCCGACCACGGTTTCCAGCGCAGCCAGCAGTTGCTTCAGCGAGGTCGCCTGGTTCAGGCCGATGTTCACCGCGCCCTCTTCAACCTGTGGCATTGCCAAGGCCTGCACCATCACCTTGACCAGGTCGCCCACATACAGGAAATCACGGGTTTGCTCGCCATCGCCGAAAACGGTAATGGGCTGGCCGCTGACGGCGCGTTCGGCAAAGATGCTGATCACCCCGGAATACGGCGAGGAAGGGTCCTGGCGCGGGCCGAAAATATTGAAGAAGCGGAACACCACCGGCTCAAGGCCATGCTGGCGGCGATAAAAGTCCAGGTACTGCTCGCTGGCCAGCTTGTCTACCGCATAGGGCGTCAGCGGCGCTTTGAGCGTGTCTTCGGCAATCGACTGGCCCTCGCCGTTGTTGCCGTACACCGCGGCACTGGAGGCGAACAGCACGCGCCGTACGCCATTCAGGCGCATGGCTTCGCAGACGTTGAGGGTGCTGATGAAGTTGCTCTGGTGGGTTTTCACCGGGTCATCGACCGAGGCCTGCACCGAGGCCACCGCCGCCAAGTGCACCACGGCCTGGCAACCTTCAGCGGCACGTGCCACCAAGGCGGCATCGGCGGCATCGCCCTGGATCAGTGTCAGACGTGGATGATCAAGTTGCAGGTTCTCGCGCTTGCCGCTGGACAGGTCATCGAGGATGCGCACCGTGTGGCCAATTTCCAGCAGTGCATCACTCAGATGCGAGCCGATGAAGCCGGCACCGCCGGTAATCAGGATGGGGGCGTCAGCCATGTCGGTAGAAACGGTCCAGTAGGGGCGGCAAGCCAGCGCGCCAGGCGCGGGGCTTGATGCCGAAAGTATGAAGGATCTTCTTGCAGGCCAGCACCGCATGCTGCGGTTCTTCGCTGGCATCCGGGCGGGCGGCATGGGCCTGGGCGGTCGGGGCCTGCACCGCCAGCTGGCGCCAATGGGCAGCCTCGGTCAGGATCGCCTGGCCCAGCGCCAGCGGTGTGGTCGCCTCATTGCCGGCGTAGTGGTAGGTGCCCCACAGCGGCGCCTTGCAATCGAGCTGTTTGAGCACCGAGAGGATCACCCGTGCGGCATCATCGACCGGCGTCGGGTTGCCGCGCCGGTCATCGGCCAGCAGCAGTTCCTGAGGCTGTTCGGCGCGGGTGAGGAAGCGCCCGAGCGAGCCATCGCGGCTTTCGTCGAGCAGCCAGCCAAAGCGCACCAGCACATGCTGCGGGCAGGTCGCGCGCACGCTTTGCTCGATACGCCACAACGCCTGGCCGCGCAGGCCGAGCGGGACCGGTTCGTCCTTCTCGCTGTAGGCCGTGGCCCGCGAGCCATCGAAAACGCGGTAGCTGGACGGTTGCACCAGCACGATTTCGTGGTGCTGGCACAACTCGGCGAGGCGCTCCACAGCGCGCTCCTGTTGCGCAAGGCGCGGCTCGCTGACCGACTCGGCCTGGAACCAGTCGAAGTAGTAGGCCAGATTGACCACGGCGGCCGGGCGCTGCTCGTCGAGCAGCAGCGTCAGGCTGGCCGCATCCCAGCCGCCCTCAGGCGGACGCGGCGCCAGGAAGGCGATGTCTTCCTCGGCCCCAAGGCGAATAAGCGCTTGCCCAAGGGCATTGCCACCACCCAACAGCATCAGGCGCATACGCATAGAGTCAGAAGGTCCGGTCAGATCGATGGAGGAAAGAGCCATTTTGCGGTGTGTGCGGGGGGAAGTGCAACCCGGCCCCGTGGGTGGGGTACAGGTGGCATTGTAGTCACTAGGCTCTGTCCACCGTGTTTGGAACGCCGTAATTGCCAATCGCATTTTCTGGATAGCAACGGCATTCGTGATGAAGCACCGCGAGGGCCGCAATGCGCCCCTGGCGCCTGCGCAATGATTTTCGCGAATCGTTGCACTGAGAGTGGCTGGTATAGCGACGAGACCGAAAGCTACGTCGCTGTTCCAGATACCTCATCATTCATCAACATCACTTGGGAAGCCAGTTCGGCAGCCAGCGATCTTAGTTCATGGTCATCTGCACGCTGCCAGTCATGGGAAGATACATATCCTTCATAGTGATGAAAGTACTTATCAACGCGTGACGAGATTTTTCTAAAATCGCTGCCCTCTCCGGTGGCATGTAGGGGAAACAGCTTGGCATGCAGATGATCCACCCCATATCCTTCAAAGACCAAGGCGGTTCTGCCAACGCCCTGCAGAGTAGCGTCCAGAATACGAGCGACTTTTTTGGCTGCAACCACGAGTTCCGCTAGCGCTTCATCACTCTGATCAAATGCGTAACTACCGCAATGTTTTTTAGGGATGACAACCGTTGCCCCAAGTGTATTAGGGTAAATCGATAGAAAAGCCAAATGCCTTTCATCTCGCCAAAATATGTACCCAGGCGCCGTAGCGGAAACGATCTGGCAGAACACACAGGGTTCCGCATTATTTTTCTCACCCTCCCCCACTGTACGCACCTCCCCGTGAGTCCCACCTGACAACATGTGTTTTTTGCTCACCAAATGTTTGTCTTGCCAATGCCATTATCAAGTTGTTTGACAGCACAGATGCGAGCGAAAAATTCATTGGCCCATAACTGGGCATGATTGCACTCGGCAACGTAAAGCACGTCTCAGCCTCTAAATCTGCGCTAAGCCTTTCAACTTCTGCGCAATCTCCTGGCGTGAAACTAAACGCGGCACAAATATGATGCAGATACCCACCCGACACTACTGGAACGCCACAGCGTTCTGCAATTTTCCAACCTTCTCTCGCCAACGTCGATGGATTGTCAGCCGTGATCACCACGGCACTAACAGGGCCATCTGCCAATACCGCCAACTCGTCAATACCCAAGGCTGAGTCCAAGCACTCAATGTGTAATTGCTCAAACCTGCTTTCAAGTGCCTGCTTGAGCACCTCGACTTTTTTGCGCCCTTCGTCGGCTCGCGTCCAAAAAAGCTGTCGATTCAGATTGCTTTTCTCAACGATATCGTCATCGATCAATAAGAAATTTCGAATACCTGCTCCTGCCAGCAACATGCAAACTGAACTACCTATACCACCGCACCCCACTATCATCACACGGCTGCGAACCAACGCCTCAACATCACCTATAACATCGGCGCATCGCTTTGCCGAGCAAAGCAGATAACTCACGGTGCGGCTATGCTCAGCTGAACGTAGTAAACCGATCACACCTGCGACATCAACCGCCGCCCCAGTCACCAATGCACCCGCATTTCGCAAGGCATTGCGAAAACCGGGCTCGTCTTGTCTATGAGCAGAGGTGATACCATCCGGCCCGTTAATCAAGACTTCATCACCGGTAAATTCGTAGTATGTGGAGGGCGCAACGATACCTGCCGGCACACCTTCATCATAGTAAATAAGATCTTCCATAGCACCCCCATGAAATCTAGCAGGCTGGAAGTCTCGCTCCAGCCCGTCCCGGTCAGTTCTTACAATGAGGCATCAGCTTTACGCGTGTACCACTACAGTCGCTTGCCGCTGTAAGCATATGGGGCACAGGTTTTTGCTCTTTAGTTGTGGAGGCAGGCGGAATTTTACTTACAGCAACAGCATCAACGGATGCATGGACCGCCGAGACACCAAGCATCATTACCGCTGCAACACCCAGCATTTTTTTCATGGGAAAACCTCCTTGATATCGAACGCACTTCGTTCGCAATCAATTATCATTCAATGAATATTCTCTAGCAACTTTTCCCTGGCGGGAAATTTCCGCCAGCAAGGTAAGACAACTCCTACCAATCAGCCGGAAAAGACCGTGACCTCACATTTTACGTAGGAGGAGTTCTGAAATTAATAAATCTCTTCTATCCTAGATCGTAATAGTTTGAGTGAATAGTCTGACGCTCGAGCCCAAATTAGAAGGTATTCACATGCGGCATGGAATGGACTCACCTCAGCTCTCAACGTGGCAGTACGATGAACCGGCTCCTGGCCAGGTACGCTATATAGACGAACATTTCGTCAGCTACCGCCAGCAGGCACGTTTGCTGGTCGCAAGCGATGAGCGTGTGGCGCCGGTGTTTGTGGTGGGCGGTGCACGCTCAGACTTCACCCGGCTCAACCCGCTGCTGTATCGCCTGCAGCAACAGGGCATCGGCTCGCTGACCGGCAACCTGTCCGGCCACAGCCGCGCCAGCGAACCGGGCGCGGTAGACGCCTCGCTCAATACCAACCTCGCCGAAGCCCTGCGCTTTCACCAGCACCTGGGCAGCCGCAGCGATACGGTCATCGGCCACAGCCTGGGCGGCGCCATCGCGCTGAAGCTTGCCGCACAGCGCCCGAACGTGCGCAAGCTGGTGCTGATCTGCCCGGCGGTGTACCCGGATGCTGCGCACAGCGCACCGTTCGGCCCGGCATTCACTGCGGCGATCCGCCAGCCGTTCGCCTTTCTGGACTGCGACAGCTACGCCTTCTTGCGCCAGTTTCAGGGCCGCGTGCTGCTGGTGATAGGCGAGTACGATGGGCTTAATTCCCGGGTGCACGGGCAAGGGCCGGGGACCTCGGCCGGGGTGCGGCGCATCGCTGGGGTCGAGCGCTACAGCCCGATACCGGAAGAGGTTACCCACGCTTTGCTGCGCTCGGTGCCCGCGCCCCATGTGGAATGCCTGATGTTGACTGATTGCGATCATGGGATTGCCGCGCACCTGCGGGACAGGCCCGAGGTGGCGGACCAGGTGGCTGAGGCGGTGGCGGCGTTCATTTTGCAGTGAGGTGCAGCGCGCGGCGGCGACAGGGAGCAGCTAGTGAAGCCTGTGCCGGCCCTATCGCAGGCTGTCGCCAGCTCCCACAGAGCTTCGCCCATCCCCATATCGATGCCGTCTACGCGGTCAGTGTAGGAGCGGCCTTGTGCCGCTCCTACAGAATCAAAAGCGACTTGCCCTAAACCATAGAGTCTCCCACAGAGGCCGTGCTCAAGCGCACCATTGCTGGTTGTACCCAATCCTCTGGGAAACGGTAGATAGTTGTGGCGAGCGGGCTTGTCCCGCGTTGGGCTGCGCAGCAGCCCTGAAAACCCAAGGGGCTGCTGCGCAG
>NZ_JABWRG010000026.1:0-51101 GCF_014268825.1 Pseudomonas sp. SWRI51
GAGAGTAGGTCATCGTCAAGATTCATTTCGCAAAACCCCTATCTGCGCATGCAGGTAGGGGTTTTGTCTTTCTGGCGCAAGAATCTCTAGGCTTGTGCCAGCTCTGCCAGGTGCTCAACCGCCTTTTCGCTTTTGAGCACCAGCACGTCGCCCTCCAGGGCATCAAGCACCACCTCCGCCGTATTACCGATCAATGCTCCGGAGATACCGGTGCGGCTAACGGTGCCGATAATGGTGACCACTGCGTCGTACTTCTGTTCGGTATAGGGAATCAGCACATCTGCTGGCCCTTCTGCCACGTGCAGCCTGTCGTCACTGATATCAAACTCGGCTTGGAAGGCTTTGCAGGCTTCTCGGTAGCGTCGTTCGATCGATTCACTCAGTTGCAGAACAGGGTCTGATGCCGAGAGCATGGGGGAGGGGTGCGCACTGATCACATGCAATTCACCCTTGGTCAGGCCGGCAATGGCGAAGCCGTGGTCGATGATGCTGGCGTGCAGGTGACGATGATCCTCATCCTGGTTACCCACATCCACGGCCGCCAGGATAACGCCGCCCGTCCAGGGGCGTTCGCTCTTGACCATCAGCACGGCGCTTGGGCATAGACGCAGCAGTTTCCAGTCACTGGGGGTGAGCAATGCCTTGCGCAGAGGGTTATCAGGGGAATGCTCCTTGATTACCAGCTCGCATCCTTCGGCCTGCTGCACGGCGATGATCGACTCATGCAGGCTGTCTTTCCAGATTTGTTCATGGCTGACGTTGTCGTACCCGTCGTCGTGCAACTGGCTGCTAAGCAAGCTCAGCAATGCACTGTGTTCCTGCTTCTTGTCACACATCAGCAAGTGCAGGCGTGCGCCGGTCACCCCGGCGATAAGCTTGGCGCGGGTCAGGGCACGGCTGTGGGCGTGGTGCGGGTCGAGAACGACCAGAATACTGCGAACGGCTTGCATGGCTGAAACTCCGTTGTGAATGACGACCGATGGCTGACTATAGCCAGCGCTGCTCGTGACGCCGCTTGACGTGAATCAAGCATAGACACTGGCACCTGCCGCTGCCGCCGGTATAATCCACGGCCCCTGAGGATGCCTGTCTGATTGTGAGTGCCATGTCCCTGATTCCTGAAATCGAAGCCTTTCTCGGTTGCCGCACCCCCGATGCCTGGATCGAAGCGGCGCTCGCCGACCAGCAAACGCTGTTGATCGACCACAAGAATTGCGAGTTCAAGGCGGCCAGTACCGCGCTCAGCTTGATCGCCAAATACAACGCGCATCCAGAGCTGATCAATATGATGTCGCGCCTGGCCCGTGAAGAGCTGGTCCACCACGAGCAGGTATTGCGCATCATGAAGCGCCGTGGTGTGCCGCTACGCCCCGTTTCAGCCGGGCGCTATGCATCGGGCCTGCGCCGCCTTGTGCGTGCTCACGAGCCGGTGAAGTTGGTAGACACGCTGGTGGTGGGGGCATTTATTGAAGCGCGCAGTTGCGAGCGTTTTGCTGCGATTGCGCCGCACCTGGACGAGGAACTTGGCAAGTTCTACAACGGTTTGCTCAAGAGCGAAGCGCGGCATTATCAGGGGTATCTTAAGCTTGCCCACCATTATGGCGATGCACAGGACATCGCCTTGGTGGTGGAGAAGGTGCGTCAGGCTGAGGTGGAGCTGATTACCTCGCCCGACCAAGAGATGCGCTTTCACAGCGGCATCCCCTTGGCCCTGGCTGCCTGAGCGTCGCTGCCGTTACTGGCGGCGCCCCAGCAGCAAGCCGACTACCAGGCCAAAACCTGCAGAAATGGCCACCGTCTGCCACGGATGGCCGCCAATGTATTCCTGGGTGGCATCGACCACCGGCTGCGCACGTTGGCCAAGGCGGGTGGTAGCCTGACGGGCCTGGCTCAGTTTCTGGCCAATTTGCGCGCGCAGGGTTTCGGCCTCTTCGCCCACCAGCGCAGCGCTGTCGCTGAGCAGTTTTTCCGACTCTTCGATCAATGCCTGCAGCTCGCTGAATACCTGATCCTTGATCTGGTCGCTGTTCGATTGCGCGCCGTTTTTCCTGGCCATGTGAACATCCTCATGAAAGGTTTGGGTCAACAGTTGATGCCGTTGCGTCTGGAAAGTTGCAGCAGACTGCCGATGGCTTCGCGGCACGGTGTAAGATAGCGCCCATTTTTCAGTGGCAGGTATTTCCCCATGAGTTTCAATCTGGCCAACATGAGCTACCAGGAAAGGGCGCAGATCGAGGCAGAAAAGGCGCGTTTATTCGCCTATTGGCAAGCCAACCTCGGCAAGGCCAAAGCCGAAGCCGGCCGCTTGATTGCCGAGAAGCCGCGGCGCAAGGGCAAATGGGCGGAATGGGTGCGGGGCGAGTTCGAAAGCATGTCGCCACCTGAATTCACGAGCCTGGTGCGCAGCGAAGTGAACAAGATGATGGCCGCCGCCAACTCAGGCCGCTAATCACTGTCCAAAGCCGTTGCCGGCTGTGCGTTGAAACATCACGAAAGCATTCCCTCATTCGCATCGAACCCAGCGCGCCTTAGGCTATCCAACGCCCAGGCGCGCTTTTTCGTGGAGGAGGTGAAGCATGAACCTGTTGCCAACACTGGCCCTTGGCTTGCTGCTGAGCCTGCCCCTGCACGCCGCGCCTGTGGCGCCACCGCTGCTGCTTGCCGCCAGCGACAGCAACAACCCCTACAACAGCCCGATTCAACGCGCCAACCCCAACAGTCGTCAGGGCAGCGTCCCGGCCACCCCGGCGGTACGCGGCCCCGGCACCCAGCCCAATCCGCGGCCGCCGACGCTTGAAAATCGCGGCATTGGCAACGGTGATAACCTGCGCCGCCAACCACAGGCCCCTAACCTCGAACCTACCCGCCCACCGCGCGATTCGCAGCATGCGCCCTGAGCCCTTTCGAAGGAACCGAGCATGACGTTACGTACCTGGCTGTCCACCCTGGCTGCGGCCAGCCTTTTCCCGTTGCTGGCCACGGCCGCAGTCGAACAGCAGTTCCCCAGTGAAGAAGGCATGCTGACGGTCAAAACCGTCGCTAATGGCTTGCGCAACCCGTGGGCGCTGGCCTTTCTGCCGGGTGGCCAAGACATGCTGGTCACCGAGCGCTCAGGCAACCTGCGCATCGTCAACACCGACGGCAAGGTCGGGCCGCCCTTGAACGGTGTGCCCAAGGTTTGGGCCGAAGGGCAGGGCGGGCTGCTGGATGTTGCGCTGTCGCCGCAGTTCGACAAGGACCGCACGGTGTACCTGTCGTTTGCTGAGGAGGGCAGCGACGGCAAAGCCGGTACTGCGGTCGGCCGTGGCCAATTGTCCGAGGACAAAACCCGTCTGGAAAACTTCACGGTGATTTTCCGCCAGCAACCGAAGCTGTCGGTCGGTAATCACTTTGGCTCGCGGTTGGTCTTCGACCGTGATGGCTACCTGTTTATCGCCTTGGGTGAGAACAACCAGCGCGCCACCGCCCAAGACCTGGACAAGCTTCAGGGTAAGGTGGTGCGCATTCTCCCTGGCGGCGAAGTCCCCAAGGACAACCCTTTTGTTGGTCGCGACAATGTGCAGCCGCAGATCTGGTCGTTCGGCCACCGCAACCAGCAGGGCGCTGCGCTGAACCCGTGGACAGGTGAACTATGGACTAACGAGCACGGCCCGCGTGGCGGCGACGAGATCAACATTCCCAAGCCCGGCAAGAACTACGGCTGGCCGGTTGCGACCCACGGCATCAACTATTCGATGCTGCCAATCCCGGAAGCGAAGGGTAAACACGTCGATGGCATGGTCGACCCGCATCACGTCTGGGAAAAATCGCCCGGCGTCAGCGGCATGGCCTTCTATGACAACCCCACTTTCACCGAGTGGGACCACAACCTGTTCATTGGCGCATTGGCGACCCAGGAACTGATCCGGCTGCAACTCGACGGCGACAAGGTGGTGCATGAGGAGCGCCTGCTCGGCGACCTGAAAGCGCGTATCCGTGACGTGCGGGTCGGCCCGGACGGCTACCTGTATGTATTGACGGACGACAAGGACGGCGCGCTGCTCAAGGTTGGCCTGCGCAAGGACTCATAGCCCATCCTGCGCAGCAGCTGCCAACTGGCGTACCATGCCGGCCATGAATCCCCAATCGCTCTACCACCAGGCGCTCAGCGAGCGCGGGTTTGCTCTGGACCCGGCCCAGGCCGCCGCTGTCGCCGCCTTGCAGGCTTGCTTCGAGGCGTTGCAGTGCGGTGGCCGCCCCCAGGGGCTGTACCTCTGGGGGCCGGTTGGCCGTGGCAAGACCTGGCTGATGGACCTGTTCCACCGCTGCCTGCCCACCGCTGCCCGCCGCCAGCACTTTCACCACTTCATGGCCTGGGTGCACCAGCGGCTGTTTCAGCTCAATGGCACCGCAGACCCGCTCAAGGCCCTGGCTCGTGGACTTGCCGGGCAAATACGTGTGTTGTGCTTCGACGAGCTGTTCGTCAGCGACATAGGCGATGCGATCATTCTTGGTCGGCTGTTCCAGGTGCTGTTCGAGGAAGGCGTGGTGATTGTCGCCACCTCCAACCAGCCGCCCGACCAACTGTACCGCGATGGCTTCAACCGCGAACGCTTCCTCCCAGCTATCGCCGCCATCCAACAGCATATGCGGGTGATACCAGTGGCTGGCGGGCAGGACCATCGCTTGCACCCCGGCGCTCAGCAGCAGCGTTACTGGGTGGCACAGCCCGATGCGCTACAGCGTGTGTTCAAACAATTGAGCCCGAGCGATGCTGGCAGCACGCAACCGGTGCAATTGGGTTCGCGCCTGATCCCTGTGCTGCGCCACAGCCCGCAGGCCCTTTGGTGCCGCTTTGCCGACCTGTGCGAGCAACCATTGGCCGCTATCGACTTCATGGGGCTGTGCGACCGCTTCCCGGCGATCCTGCTGGGCGGTATTCCGGCGCTGAGCGGCGAGCAAGCCGCGGGGCGTATTGCCCGTGGTACTGAGGACGGCGCAGCGCGTGTGCTGGCCGGCGACCGCGAACTGCCGACGTTGGCGCCGAAGGATGACAGCGTACGCCGCTTCATCGCCTTGGTAGACGAATGCTACGACCGGCGGGTGCCGTTGTACCTGGAGGCCGAAGTGCCGCTGGAAGCGCTGTACACCAAAGGCTATCTGGCGTTCCCTTACCAGCGCACCCTCAGCCGGCTGCGGGAGATGCAATTGCAGCGCTTTGCCTGAATACGCGAGACCGGGTTGAAGCGTCGGCATTCTAGACGTTACCCGCTGTGAACCCAGCCCAAGGTCAATATGGCCACCACCAGGTAGCGCCCGGCCTTGGCCATGCTGACCAGCAGCAGGAAGCGCCAGAAGGGTTCGCGCATGATACCGGCAATCAGCGTAAGCGGGTCGCCGATCACCGGCATCCAGCTCAGCAGCAACGACCATTGGCCCCAGCGCTGGTAGCGCTGCTGGGCACGCTCCAGTTGCCTGGGGCTGAAAGGGAACCAGCGGCGGTCACGCAGCCGTTCGATACCCCGCCCCAGCAACCAGTTGACCACCGAGCCGAGCACATTGCCCACGGTGGCGACCAACAGCAATATCGCCCAGGCGTGCGGCTCGCGCAGCAGCAGGCCGACCAGTACCGCTTCGGACTGCAACGGCAACAAGGTGGCTGCGCCGAAGGCGCTGAGGAACAGCGCCCAGAGGCTGAGCATCAGTATTGGGCGACTACGGTGTCCTGGCCTGCGTTAGTCACTCCGATCACCTGGTAGGCATCCTTGCGATCACCCATTTCCATGCCCGGCGAGCCCATGGGCATACCCGGCACTGCCACGCCGTTGAGGTCGTCGCGCTCGGCCAGCAGCCGTACCTGCTCAGCCGGCACGTGGCCTTCGACGAACTTGCCGTTGATCACCCCGGTGTGGCATGAAGCCAGGCGCGGAGCCACGCCGAGGCGTTGCTTGACCGCGCTCATGTTCGGCTCGACATGGTCATTGACGGTGAAACCGTTGTCGCTCAGGTGCTTGATCCATGCCTTGCAGCAACCGCAGCTAGGGTCGCGATACACATCGATGGTTTCGGCGGCCTGCACCAACCCGCTAATGGCCAGCAGGGCGAAGGTCAGCAGATGTTTGCGCGGCATGGTGAGGCTCCTGTGAAACTGCACACTATTGAGTTGGGCTGGGGAACGCGGGTTGCCCCGTAGTCACTTTATCTGGCGCAGCTGTCAGGGGCCTGACGCACAGATTACAGGTCTGTCAGGCAGGCGTCTCGTCGTTGCCGAGGTCGCGCATCAACAGGCCGTATTCCAGCGCCACCTGCTCAGGGATGGGCAGGTACACCACGTGGCCATCGCCGGGTGCCACCTCGATAGCCTGCTGCTGGCGGTTATGCAAGCGCTGCAGGTCGAAGTGATAGTTGCCCTGTGGCGTCATCAGCTCCAGATGGTCGCCGATGGCGAAGCGGTTCTTCACCTTGACCTCCGCCAGGCCATCCACACGTACCCCGGTCAGTTCGCCAACGAACTGCTGGCGCTCGGATACCGAATTACCACGCTGGTAGTTCTGGTATTCGTCATGCACGTGGCGGCGCAGGAAGCCTTCGGTGTAGCCGCGCTGGGCTAGGGATTCCAGGTTGTCCATCAGGCCGCGGTCGAACGGCCGGCCAGCCTGAGCATCGTCGATCGCCTTGCGATAGGACTGCACGGCTCGCGCGCAGTAGAAGTGCGACTTGGTACGGCCTTCGATCTTCAGCGAGTGCACACCCATGCGGCTCAGGCGCTCGACGTGCTGGATGGCGCGCAGGTCCTTGGCATTCATGATGTAGGTGCCGTGCTCATCTTCGAACGCCGGCATTTCCTCGCCAGGGCGGTTGCTTTCCTGGAGCAGGAACACTTGGCTGGTGGGGCTGCCGAGCCCAAGCGTTGGCTCGTACTCGCGGACGATATCGCCGGTGGCATTTTCGTTGGCGGGGTTGGCCTGGTACTTCCAGCGGCAGGCGTTGGTGCAACTGCCTTGGTTGGCATCGCGCTTGTTCAGGTAGCCCGACAGCAAGCAGCGGCCTGAATAGGCCATGCACAACGCGCCGTGCACGAACACCTCCAGTTGCATGTCTGGCACCTGTTCGCGGATCTGCTCGATCTCTTCGAGGGACAGTTCACGCGACAGGATCACCCGGGTCAGGCCCATGCGCTGCCAGAACTGCACGCTGGCCCAGTTGACCGTATTGGCCTGCACCGACAAGTGCACCGGCATCTGCGGGAAATGTTCGCGCACCAGCATGATCAGCCCGGGGTCGGACATGATCAGCGCGTCCGGGCCCATGGCGATCACCGGCGCGATGTCCTTGAGAAAGGTCTTGAGCTTGGCGTTGTGCGGGGCAATGTTGACCACCACATAGAAGCGCTTGCCCAAGGCATGGGCCTCGTCGATGCCTTGGGCCAGGGTTGCGTGGTCGAATTCATTGTTGCGCACCCGCAGGCTGTAGCGCGGCTGGCCGGCGTATACCGCATCGGCGCCATAGGCGAAGGCGTAGCGCATGCTTTTGAGGGTGCCGGCAGGGGCCAGCAGTTCGGGTGGGGTGGGGGAGGTCATGGGGCGCACCGTGGGCAAAAGGCGCGGATGCTAGAACGGCGCGGCAATACCAGTATTGACCTGAATCAACGGCACTTTTGCCACTGCCTGGAGCACTAAGCTTTTGAACCCCTGAGGATTGCCCATGAACCAAACCGTATTACAGAACAAAGCCCTGACCGTGCTGCTTGCAGTGGTCACCATCGCGTTCATCTGGATCCTGCTGCCGTACTTCGGGGCGATTTTCTGGGCAGTCATTCTGGCCATCCTCTTCGCGCCATTGCAGCGCCGTTTAGTGATGCGCTTCGAGCGTAGACGCAACCTGGCAACCGCCACCACGCTGGCTATCTGCCTGCTGATCGCGATCCTGCCGGTCATCGTCATCAGTGCCTTGCTGGTGCAGGAGGGCGCCTCGCTCTACCAGCGCATCGAAAGTGGCCAGTTGGACATTGCCGGCTATATCGAGCGCGGCAAGGACATGTTGCCCGGCTACGCCCAGCATGCACTGGACCGGGTTGGCATGGGCAACCTCGACGGGCTGCGCGACAAGATCACCAAGTGGGCGACCCAGGGTAGCCAGTTTCTCGCCAGCCAAGCCTTCAGCTTCGGCCAGGGCACGTTCGATTTTCTGGTGAGCTTCGGCATCATGTTGTACGTGTTGTTCTTCTTCCTGCGCGAGGGCGCAGAAGTTGCGCGCAAAGTGCGCCAGGCAGTACCGCTGCCCGAGCACCAGAAGCGCCGCCTGCAATTGAAGTTCAAGCGTGTGGTGCGTGCGACGGTCAAGGGCAACCTGCTGGTGGCGATCACCCAAGGGGCGCTGGGTGGCTTGATCTTCTGGGTGCTGGGTATTCCCAGTGCGCTGGTATGGGCGGTGTTGATGGCGTTTCTGTCGCTGTTGCCGGCTGTGGGCGCGGGGATCGTCTGGGCGCCTGTGGCGGCGTACTTCCTGCTGACCGGTTCGACCTGGCAAGGCATCGTGCTGACTGCGTTCGGGGTGCTGGTAATCGGCATGGTCGACAACGTGCTGCGCCCGATCCTGGTCGGCAAGGACACGCGCATGCCCGACTACCTGATTCTGGTGTCCACCCTCGGCGGGCTTTCGGTATTCGGCCTCAATGGCTTTGTGATCGGGCCGCTGATCGCCGCGCTGTTCATTTCCAGCTGGGCAATCCTTGCCTCGAACAAGCAACAGGTGCAGTTGCCGTCGTGAACAGGGCCGCGAGGTTGCCCCGCGGCCCGTCCCTCAACGGAAGCTGTAGGACACCCCGGCGTATACGCCAAACCCTTCGCCCGGTGTCGAGCGGGCCACGTCCAGCCCTGCATCGTTGTAGCCTGGCGTAACTGTCGCTGCGTAGCGTTTGTTGGTCAGGTTGCGCAGGTCCAGCCAGGTTTGCCAGTCCTGCTTCGGCGAGTCCCAGCCAAGGCGCGCGCCAAGCAGGGCATAGGCATCGGCGTGATAGCTGTTGGCGTAGTCGGTCTGCACCTTGGAAGCCAGTTGCGCGTTGACCCCGGCATACAGCCCGCTCGGCCAGCCGTAGCGCAGTTCGGCCTGGTAGTAGTGCATCGGGATGCCGGGCAGGCGGTTGCCGCCGAACTCGTCGTCGTCGCGGTAGTGGAAGTCGCTGAAGGTGTAGGCCTGACGCAGGCTCAACTTGCCGGCGCCCGCTTGCTCCCAGAGGGTGCTGTCCAGGCCGGCTTCGACGCCCTGGTGCACGGTGGGGCTGGCGTTGGATTCCTTGGCAGGCAGGCCGGCGACGATCTCGACTGCGAGCAGCTCATGGCGTACCTGCGAGTAGTACCAGGCGAGATCCCAACGGCCGATAGCCGAATCGCCACGGGCGCCGAGTTCCAGGGTAGTTGCTGTCTGGTTCTGCAGCTCGATGGGCTGGGTAGCGACCGTAGACCCCCAGATCAGCGACCATGGATGCGGCGGTTCCACCGAGCGGCTGAGGTTCCCGTACACCTGCAACTGTGGGTTGATGTCGTAACGCAGGCCCACCCGCGGGGCATAGTCCCAGTCGTGCTGGCTGACTTTGCCGCCACTAGCCGGATAAGTCACAGCGCTCTCACGCCGGGTGTAGATCATCGCCATGCCGGTGGTGAGCCACAGGTCAGGGACCAACTCAAGGTCGTTGCTGGCGTGCAGTACGGTGTCCGAGCCCTGATAACTGAAGTCGCGAGTGCGCGCGCCGACAATATCGTCAACCCGCGAAAACTGCGACGCGCCACTGTTGGGCAGATGCTTGGTGGTGCGCCAGCCGACGGTGGTTTTGCTCTCGTGACCAAACAGCGTGTCGCGCCGGATGTAGTTCAGCGTGCCGCTGACATCGGTGTATGCAACCTTCAGTCGCATTGCACCTTCACGCAAGTCCATGGGGAAGTCGTGATACACAAGGCCCGCTTCCAGGCGTGAATCGTCGTCCAGGAAGAATGTGGTCTTGTTGCCCACCCATGTGCTGCCTGGTTGTGGGCGGCTGTCGTTGCGGGCCAGGTAGGCAGAGTTCGCCGCGCGCGGATCGTGTTTGATCTGCGCCTTGGTCAAGCGCCCGGCCAGCTCGTTCTCGGTCTCGCGGTAGCGCAGATAGAAGCGTGTTTCCAGGTTCGGGTTGAAGCGATAGCCAACGTTGGCGGCAATACCTTTGGCGCTGCCGCTGCTGTGTTTCTGGTAACCGTCGTATTCGGAGTCGGTGAGGGCAACGTAGTAATCGAGGTTGCCCAGCACCTGACCGGAGCTCACATGCCGGTGCTGATAGCCACGGCTGCCGACCTCGTAGCGCACCTGCAGGGGCGCGGCGTCGTAGCCGGTGTGCGTGACGTAATTAATCGCCCCACCCAGCGCCAGCGAGCCCTGCTCGAAGCCGTTGGCACCGCGCAGCACCTCGGCGCGGCTCAGCCACAGTGGCTCGAACAGCTCGTATGGGGTGCCACCGGGGCCGGTCAACGGCAGCCCGTCGAACATCGTGTAAACCCCCGAGCCGTGGGCGCCGGGGGCACGGTTGATGCCCGAGCCACGGATCGACAGCTTGATGCCATCGTTTCCGGCCGACTGGGCAAACACCCCCGGCTGGTAGGCCAAGACATCCTGATTGCTCGCCACCCGGCCCTGGCCGACCTCGTTCATGTCCACCAGGTTGCTGGCGCCGGGGATTTCACGCAGGCGCTGGGCGGCAGCTTCCTGTTCGCTCTGCGGTTGGTCGCGGATCACGACTTCGTCGAGTTCGACGCGGCCAGCGGCCTGGGTGGTGCCAGCGACCAACAGGGCCAGCAAGGAAGAGGGCAGGGTGGGGCGCATGGGGCGGGTTCCAGATCGAGTGCGGGAGTCTGACGCTTCGAAGAGCAGATGAAGCACAGTGACGCGTATGACATCACTATCGCGTCCGGACATGGTCTGTGTAGGAGCGGCCTTGTGTCGCGAAAGGGTCGCAACGCGGCCCCGGCCGTATCAGCTTGATTCAAATATCCTGGGGGCGCTTCGCACCCCTTTCGCGACACAAGGCCGCTCCTACACAGACTGTGTTCAACGGTATTTCGGGGCAAAAAGAAACCCCGCCGAGGCGGGGTTTGTTTTACATCAGCCAGCCAATCAGCCGACCAGGTGCAAACCAGCCTGCTGCACCAGCTCCAGCAGGGGTTGCGGGTACACACCCAGCACGAACGCAAGAATGGCGACGGCCAGCAGCATGACGCCACCGGTACGCTGTTCCCACTTCAGTGGGGCATCGTGGCGGCGCAGGTTCGGCTCCACCAGGTACAGGGTGACCATTACGCGCAGGTAGTAGTAGACACCGATGGCGCTACCCACCACCAAGGCGCCGACCAGCCACCACAGGTGCGACTCGACGCCAGTGGCGATGATGTAGAACTTGCCGATGAAGCCAGCAGTGAGCGGGATGCCCGCCAGCGACAGCATCATCACGGTCAGCACGGCGGTCAGGTACGGGCGGCGCCAGAACAGGCCGCGGTACTCGTACAGCGCGTCGGCGTCACGGCCCGCGTATGGCGAGGACATCAGCGTGATCACACCGAAGGCGCCAAGGCTGGTGATCACGTAGGTGACCAGGTACACGCCCATTGCTTCCATGGCCATGCCCTTGCTGGCAACCAGGGCGATGACCAGGTAGCCGAAGTGGGCGATGGAGGAGTAACCGAGCAGACGCTTGAGGTTGCTCTGGGTCAGCGCCAGCAGGTTGCCGACCAGGATCGAGGCCACTGCGATGACGGCCAGTACGGTGCTCAGCACACCGCTGCTGGCAGCCGGGGAGAGCATGTACAGGCGCACCAGAACAGCGAACACCGCTACCTTGCTGGCGGTTGCCAGGAACGCGGCGACAGGTGCCGGAGCACCTTCATACACGTCCGGCGTCCACAGGTGGAATGGCACCAGCGACAGTTTGAAGGCCAGACCTACCAGCATCATGCCCAGGCCCAGCTGTGCCAGCAGGCTCGGCATGCTGGTGGTCGCCAGGGCCTTGCCCAGCTGGTCGAAGGTCAGGCTGCCGGCATCGGCGTACAGCAGCGCCATGCCGAACAGCAGGAACGCAGAACCTGCTGCCGACAGCACCATGTACTTGATGCCAGCTTCGAGCGAGCGCTTGTTGAAGAACGCGTACGCCACCAGCCCGTAGACCGGCACCGACAGCAGCTCCAGGCCGATGAACAGGCCAGCCAGGTGGTTGGCGCTGACCAGCACCAGGCCGCCCAGTGCCGACATCAGCAGCAGCAGGTAAAGCTCTTCACGGTTGCCCGGGAAGCCTTTGGAGCCTTCACCCAGATAAGCATGAGCAAGGGTTACGCAGGCCAGCGTGGCGATCAGGATGACCGCCATGTACAGGCAGGCGAACTTGTCGATGGTCACAAGCGTTGTGACCGCCAGCGGTGCAACCTTGAGTGCCGGCAGGATCGACAGCAGGGCCAGGTTCAGCCCCACGGTGGACAGCAGGAAGGTCTGCGAGTGGTTGCGCTTCCAGGCGATCGCCAGCATCACCACCACCGTGGTGATGGTGGTGATCAGCATCGGCGCCAATGCGATGAAGTGTTGAGTGGTGAATTCCATAGCGCTCTTACCGGGCCGAAGCGAGTTGAGTGAAAGCGGAACCGAGCCACTGCTGCACACCACTCATGGTGGCGGCAGAGGTGTCGAGGAACGGCTGCGGGTACACGCCCAGCACGATCAGCAGCACGGCCAGGCCCAGCACCATGATCAGCTCGCGCGCGTCCATGCCGGCCAGCACGGTATCGGCCTTGGACGGGCCGAAGTAGGCGCGGTGGATCATGATCAGCGAGTACACCGAACCGAACACCAGGCCAGTGGTGGCAATCACGGTGATCCAAGGCACGTGGGCGAAGCTGCCGATCAGGATCAGGAACTCGCCGACGAAGTTGCCGGTACCCGGAAGGCCCAGCGAGGCCGCGGCGAAGAACAGGCTGATGGCCGGCAGGTACGCGATGCGGTGCCACAGGCCGCCCATCTGGCGCATGTCACGGGTGTGCAGGCGCTCGTACAGTTGGCCGGAGAGGATGAACAGCGCTGCTGCCGATACACCGTGGGCGAGCATCTGGATCACGGCGCCTTGCAGGGCTTGCTGGCTGCCGGAGTAGATACCGATCAGCACGAAGCCCATGTGCGAGACGCTGGAGAACGCGATCAGGCGCTTGATGTCGCTTTGAGCGAAGGCCAGGAAGGCGCCGTAGAAGATGCCGATCAGACCCAGGGTCATGGCGATTGGCGCGAACTCGGCCGAGGCGTTCGGGAACAGCGGCAGGGCAAAGCGCAGCAGGCCGTAGGCGGCGG
Organism: Pseudomonas sp. SWRI51; assembly: GCF_014268825.1. NCBI lineage: Bacteria > Pseudomonadati > Pseudomonadota > Gammaproteobacteria > Pseudomonadales > Pseudomonadaceae > Pseudomonas > Pseudomonas sp. SWRI51. The sequence continues at coordinate 13,330 of NZ_JABWRG010000026.1, forward strand.
TCTTCAGCAGGATACCTGCCAGGTCCACGGAGCCTGCGGTCGGTGCCTGGGCATGGGCGTCTGGCAGCCAGGAGTGGAACGGTACCACTGGCAGCTTCACCGCGAAGGCGATGAAGAAGCCCAGCATCAGCACGTATTCCACGCCAGGCGGCAGTTCGGCCTTGAGCAGGTCGCTGTAGTTGAAGGTCAGCACGCCGGTGGTGTTGTAGTTCACCAGCACCAGGCCAAGGATCGCCACCAACATGATCAGGCCGCTGGCCTGGGTGAAGATGAAGAACTTGGTGGCAGCGTAGATCCGGGTCTTCTTGCCGTCTGCCGAGCTATGGCCCCAGAGCGCGATGAGGAAATACATCGGCACCAGCATCATTTCCCAGAAGAAGAAGAACAGGAACAGGTCCAGTGCCAGGAACACACCGACCACACCGCCCAGGATCCACATCAGGTTGAGGTGGAAGAAGCCGACGTGGCGCTGGATCTCTTTCCACGAGCACAACACCGACAGCACGCCGAGCAGGCCGGTCAGCAGGATCATCAGCAGCGACAGGCCATCCAGCGCCAGGTGGATGCTGATGCCGAAGCGCTTGATCCACTCGACTTTGTATTCCAGCGCCCAGGCAGGTTCTGCGCCAGGGGCCGGGGCCAGGGTGTAGTCACCGTTCGCCCACAGCCACAGGCCGATGCCGAGCAGCAGGGACATGGTCAGCAGCGCGATCCAGCGCGGCAGGGTAGAGCCGAAGCGCTCACCCAGCCAGCACAGGAAGCCGCCGATGAAAGGAATCAGGATCAGCCAAGGCAAAATCATGACGGGTTCGTTTCCTTTTGCAGAGTCGCAAGGTTCGCAACGTTCATGGTCATACCGCCGCCACTACTACAGCGCCAAGTACCAGTACGGCACCGATGGCGATGGACGCGGTGTACCAGCGCAGTTGTCCGGTCTCGGTCTTGCTCATGGCGACGTGGCCGCCACGCGCCAGGCGCGGGATCAGGCCGATACCGTGGTCAACCGGGTCCTTGCGCAGAAGGTGGCTGATCAAGAGGTAAGGCTTGACGAACAGCTTGTCGTAGATCCAGTCGAAGCCCCAGGCGGCGAACCACCAGGCCGACAGCACACGGCCGATGCCGCTGTTGGCGATGCTGCTGACGAAGCGGCGCTTGCCCAGGAACAGCATGGCCGACAGCAGGATACCGGCGATGGCGATAGCGCCCGAAGCGATCTCCAGCGAGTGCTTGGCTTCGCCACCGGCGTGGCCTGCGCTCTGCGGCAGTACGCCTGCCAGTGGCGGGTGAATCCATGCACCGATGAAGGTCGACAGCACGATCAGCACACCCAGCGGCAGCCAGTGGCTGATGCCGTGGCCAGCATGGGCTTCGGTCTTGGCTTCGCCGTGGAAGGCGATGAAGATCAGGCGGAAGGTGTACAGCGAGGTCATGAAGGCGCCCAGCAGGCCGGCATACAGCAGGCCGCTGTTACCGCTGGCGAAGGCTTCCCAGAGGATTTCATCCTTGGAATAGAAGCCCACGGTCAGGATCGGCAGGGCGGCCAAGGCAGCACCACCGACCACGAAGCTTGCGTAGGCCAGCGGCAGTTTCTTCCACAGGCCGCCCATCTTGAAGATGTTCTGCTCGTGGTGGCAGGCAACGATCACCGCACCGGAGGCAAGGAACAGCAGGGCCTTGAAGAACGCGTGGGTCATCAGGTGGAAGATTGCCGCGTCCCAGGCACCTACGCCCAAGGCCAGGAACATGTAGCCGATCTGGCTCATGGTCGAGTAGGCGAGGATACGCTTGATGTCGGTCTGCACCAGCGCGGCGAAGCCGGCCAGTACCAGGGTCACGCCACCCACCACACCCACAAGGTGCAGGATATCCGGTGCCAACAGGAACAGGCCGTTGGTACGGGCGATCAGGTAGACACCTGCGGTGACCATGGTTGCGGCGTGGATCAGTGCCGAAACCGGGGTCGGGCCTGCCATCGCGTCGGCCAGCCAGGTCTGCAGCGGCAACTGCGCCGATTTACCGACCGCACCACCGAGCAGCATCAGGGTGGCCAGCACCATCCAGGTGTCACCAGCCTTGAACTTCTGCGGTGCCAGCACCAGCAGTTCCTGCACATTCAGCGTACCCAGCTGGGCGAACAGAATGAACAGGCCAATGGCCATGAACACGTCGCCGATACGGGTGACGATGAACGCCTTTAGCGCTGCGTTACCGTTGTTGCGGTTGCTGTAGTAGAAACCGATCAACAGGTACGAGCACAGGCCCACGCCTTCCCAGCCGAAGTAGATGAACAGCAGGTTATCGCCCAGGATCAGGAACAGCATGCTGGCGATGAACAGGTTGGTGTACGAGAAGAAGCGCGAGTAACCGGCTTCGCCACGCATGTACCAGGACGCGAACAGGTGGATCAGGAAGCCGACACCGGTCACCACACCGAGCATGGTGACCGACAGGCCATCCAGGTACAGGGTGAAGTTAGGTGCAAAGCCGTCAACCGACATCCACTGCCACAGCAGTTGGCTGTAGGCGCCGCCTTCAGGTGGGGCCACGTTGAACTGCCAGATCACGTAGGCGGAGGTGGCGGCCGAAAGGCCTACCGAACCCACGCCGATGAGCGCCGACAGGTTCTCCGAGAAGCGCCCGCGCGAGAACGACAGCAGCAGGAAGCCGATCAGGGGGAAGACGAAAGTCAGGAAGAGTAGGTTCATCCGCGCATCTCACTGGCAGCATCGATGTCGAGAGTGTGGAAGCGGCGATACAGCTGCAGCAGGATCGCCAGGCCAATGCTGGCCTCGGCGGCTGCCAGGCTGATCACCAGAATGAACATCACCTGGCCGTCGGGTTGTACCCAACGGGCACCGGCGACGATGAACGCCAGGGCAGCAGCGTTCATCATGACTTCCAGGCTCATGAGCACGAAGAGGATGTTGCGGCGGACCATCAGGCCAACCAGACCTAAGCAGAACAGGATGCCGGCGACCGCCAGACCATGCTCGAGAGGGATAGCACCCATGATTTACTCCTTCGCCTCGTTGCGGCCCAGGTGGAAGGCGGTGACGGCTGCAGCGAGCAGCAGCATCGAGGCCAGTTCGACCACCAGCAGATAAGGGCCGAACAGGCTGATGCCCACGGCCTTGGCGTCCACGGTGGTGCCGCTGATGGCAGCGCCGCTCGGGCTGGCGAACAGCACGTAGAGCAGTTCGAGCAGCAGCAGCGCGCCCAGCAGCACTGGCCCCGCCCAGATGCCCGGCTTGAGCCAGCCACGTTCCTGGGCGACCGAAGCCGGCCCAAGGTTCAGCATCATCACCACGAACACGAACAGCACCATGATGGCGCCGGCGTAGGCGATCACTTCCAGGGCGCCAGCAAACGGTGCACCGAGGGAGAAGAAGATCATTGCCACGGAAATCAGCGAAATGATCAGGTAGAGCAGGGCGTGCACGGGGTTGGTGCCGGTAACCACCCGAAGGGTGGAGACCACGGCGATCCCGGATGCAAAGTAGAAAGCGAATTCCATCTTTCTGTCCTTATGGGAGCAAGCTCTTCACGTTGATCGGCTCGGCTTCGTTCTGTGCAGCGCCTTTCGGCTTGCCAGCGATGGCCATGCCCGCAACACGGTAGAAGTTGTAGTCAGGGTTCTTGCCGGGGCCGGAGATCAACAGATCTTCTTTCTCGTACACCAGGTCCTGACGCTTGAACTCGGCCATTTCGAAATCCGGGGTGAGCTGGATTGCGGTGGTCGGGCACGCTTCTTCACACAGGCCGCAGAAGATGCAACGCGAGAAGTTGATGCGGAAGAACTCGGGGTACCAACGGCCGTCCTCGGTTTCGGCCTTCTGCAGCGAGATGCAGCCGACCGGGCAGGCTACCGCGCAGAGGTTGCACGCCACGCAGCGCTCTTCACCGTCGGGGTCGCGCGTGAGCACGATGCGGCCGCGATAGCGCGGCGGCAGGTATACCGCTTCTTCCGGGTATTGCAGGGTGTCGCGCTTGCGGAACCCGTGGGAGAACACCATGGCCAGGCTGCGCAGCTGAGTGCCGGTGCCCTTAACGATGTCGCCGATATATTTGAACATGGGTCAAATCCTCACTGGGCCGCGACGGCTGGCGTGTTGTAAAGCACGATCGCAGCGGTCACCAGCAAATTGATCAAGGTCAGCGGCAGGCAGAACTTCCAGCTGAAGTCCATCACCTGGTCATAGCGTGGGCGCGGGATCGAGGCGCGCAGCAGGATGAACAGCATGATGAAGAAGCCGGTCTTCAGTGCGAACCACAGGAACGACAGTTGCGGCAAAATGCCGAACGGGCCGTGCCAGCCGCCGAAGAACAGGGTTACCAGCAGCGCCGAGATGAGGATGATGCCGATGTACTCACCCACGAAGAACATGCCCCATTTCATGCCGGCATATTCAATGTGGTAGCCGTCGGCCAGTTCCTGCTCCGCTTCGGGCTGGTCGAACGGGTGACGGTGAGTCACGGCGACGCCGGCGATGAAGAAGGTGCAGAAGCCGAAGAACTGCGGAATGATGAACCACAGGTTCTGGGCCTGGTATTCAACGATGTCGCGCATGTTGAACGAGCCCACCTGGACCACCACACCCATCAGCGCCAGGCCCAGGAACACCTCGTAGGAGACGGTCTGCGCCGAGGCCCGCAAGCTGCCCAGCAGGGCGTACTTGTTGTTCGACGACCAGCCGGCGAACAGCACCGCGTACACCGAGAGGCCCGCCATGGCGAAGAAGAACAGCAGGCCGATGTTCAGGTCTGCCACGCCCCACAGCGGGGTGATCGGGATCACGCAGAAGGCGATCAGCAGGGCGCTCATGGCCACAACCGGTGCCAGGGTGAAGATCATGCGGTCGACGAAAGGTGGGTTCCAGTCTTCCTTGAAGAACATCTTCAGCATGTCGGCAGCGATCTGGAACATGCCGAACGGGCCTACGCGGTTCGGGCCGTAACGGTCCTGCCACCAGCCCAGCAGACGGCGCTCGACGAAGCTGAGCAAGGCGCCGCACACCACCACCGCCAGCAACACCACGATGGCGCGCACGACGGTGAGGATCACGTCGATCACTTCGGGGGTGAACCAGCTCATTGTGCTGCCTCCTGCAGGCCTTCGACGGGTGCACCGAAGATGGCTGGTGGGATGCCGGCCAGGCCTTTGGGCAACGCAACCAGGCCTGCGCCCAGCTCTTCATTGATACGCAGCGGCAGGCGCAGCGAAACGCCGGCCACCGACAGGCTCAGCAACGCGCCTTCGTTGACACCCAGGCGGTCGGCTTCGGCCTTGGCCAGGGCCACGTATGGCGCAGGGATGCGCTCCTGCACCGGGGCTGCGCGCGAGGAGTTCTCTTCGCTGCCGAACAGGTGGAAGAACGGTACGGCGGTCCAGGTGCCACGGGCCGGGTTGAACGCACCGGGAATGGCGTTGAACCAGCTCAGGCGGTCGCCTTGGCTTTCGATCAGGCGCACGCCCGGGTCACCTGCACGCAGATGGCCACCCACCTCGTCCTGGAACTTGTTCCAGGCCTGCGGCGAGTTCCAGCCCGGCGACCAGGCGAACGGCACCTGCTGGCGCGGTTCGGCCGAACCCGAATAGCCTTCCATGGAGAAGGCGAACGCGGTGTCCTTGTCTTGCGGGGTACGTGGCTCGTGCACGCTGATATTGGCGCGCATGGCGGTACGGCCGGAGTAACGCAGCGGCTCACGGGCAAGCTTCATGCCCTTGATGCGGAATGCCGCGCTTGGCGCTGCGTTGACGATGCCGGCCAGTTGCGGGGCGGCTTCGGCGCACGCGCTGGTGACCTGGTCAAGCTGCGTCCAGTCCACCGGCTTGTTGAGCAGGGTGGCACGCAGGGCGTGCATCCAGCGCCAGCCTTCATGGATCTGGATGCTGCTGTCCAGGTACTGCGGGTCGAACACCTGGAAGAAACGCTGGGCGCGGCCTTCGAGGCTGACCAAGGTGCCGTCGCCTTCGGCGAACGACGCCGCTGGCAGCACCAGGTGGGCGCGGTCCAGGGTGGCAGTCTTGGTGTGGTCGGCAACGATGACCACTTTGGCAGCCGCCAGGGCCGCGTCGACCTTGGCCGCCGGCAGGCGCGCGTACAGGTCGTTTTCCAGCACCACGATGGCATCGGCCTTGCCGCTGATGACCGCATCCAGCGCGGCATCGGCGGAGTCGCCACCCAACATGGCCAGGCCCAGGCTGTTGGCCTCAGGTACGACAAGAGTCAGCGAACCGTTCTTCTCGCGCAGCTTGAGGGCCTTGGCGATGTTGGCAGCGGCTTCGATCAGGGCGGGGTCGGCCAGCGAGGTGCCTGCAACCACCAATGGGCGGTTGGCGGCAACCAGTGCATCGGCGATGCGTTGGGCCAGGGCCTTGGCTTCGTCGTCCAGGCCGGCAACGGCAGGGGCGCTCGGGTCGATGGCGTGGGCCACGGCGAAACCGATGCGGGCGAGGTCCGCAGGGGCTGCGTGGACGCATTCCTCGGCGACGTCGTCGAGCTTGGTTTCAGCCAGCGAGGCGATGAACAGCGGGTACAGCGCGTGCTGGCCGATGTTCTTCACGGCGGCGTCCAGCCATGGCTGCACGCGCATGGCATCGGCCATTGCCTCGGCCTTGCCCTTGGTCGCCTGGCGCACGGCCAGTGCTACGCGGGCGGCGGTCTGGGTCAGGTCTTCGCCGAGCACGAACACAGCGTCGTGGTCTTCGATGTCGCGCAAGGTAGGCACGGGCAGCGGGCTGTTGTTCAGTACATCGAGCACCAGGCGCACGCGGGCCAGCTCACCGGCTTCGATACCCGAGTAGAAGTACTCGGTGCCGACCAGCTCACGCAGGCCGTAGTTGCTCTCGAGGCTGGCGCGTGGCGAGCCGATACCGACGATGGTGCGGCCGCGCAGCAGGTCGGCAGCCTTGTCCAGGGCGGCGTCCAGCGACAGCTTGCTGCCGTCGGCCAGCAGTGGCTGGCGTGGGCGGTCGCTGCGGTTGACGTAGCCATAGCCGAAGCGCCCACGGTCGCACAGGAAGTACTGGTTCACCGAGCCGTTGAAACGGTTCTCGATACGGCGCAGTTCACCGTAACGCTCGCCGGGGCTGATGTTGCAGCCGCTGGAGCAGCCATGGCAGATGCTTGGGGCAAACTGCATGTCCCACTTGCGGTTGTAGCGCTCGGAGTGGGTCTTGTCGGTGAACACACCGGTCGGGCAGACCTCGGTGAGGTTGCCGGAGAACTCGCTTTCCAGCACGCCGTCTTCAACGCGACCGAAGTACACGTTGTCGTGGGCGCCGTACACACCCAGGTCGGTGCCGCCGGCGTAGTCCTTGTAGTAGCGCACGCAGCGGTAGCAGGCGATGCAGCGGTTCATTTCGTGGGAAATGAACGGGCCGAGGTCCTGGTTCTGGTGGGTACGCTTGGTGAAGCGGTAACGGCGCTCGTTGTGGCCGGTCATTACCGTCATGTCTTGCAGGTGGCAGTGGCCGCCTTCCTCACACACGGGGCAATCGTGTGGGTGGTTGGTCATCAGCCATTCGACGACGCTGGCGCGAAACGCCTTGGACTCTTCGTCTTCGATGGAGATCCAGGTGCCGTCGGAGGCAGGGGTCATGCAGGACATGACGATGCGACCACGGGTGTCGTTCTCGTCGGTGTACTGCTTGACCGCGCACTGCCGGCAGGCACCGACGCTTCCGAGCGCCGGGTGCCAGCAGAAATAAGGGATGTCGAGGCCGAGCGACAGACAGGCCTGTAACAGGTTGTCTGCACCGTTGACTTCGAGCGCTTTGCCGTCTACGTGGATAGTGGCCATGGTTCAAAGTTCTTCGTTGGCCCGCGTGAGCGGGCGTGGCTAATGGAAATCGGTGAGCCCGCGGCCGGCCTCGAATCGTTCGGGCCGGCCTGCAGGCTGGCGGGTGGCACGGACCACCCGCTGTCTATCTTGTTATGCGCCGACCACAACCGGCCCGGACGCGATCGGCTTGGCCAGGTTCGGGCGCAGGGTGTCGGCAGCGCTTGCTGGTGCGACACCGGCCTCGAATTCGGAGCGGAAGTACTTGATGGCACTGCCCAGCGGCTCGACGGCACCTGGTGCGTGAGCACAGAAGGTACGGCCTGGGCCGAGGAAGTTGACCAGCCCCAGCAGGGTCTCGATGTCTTCGGCTCGGCCTTGGCCGGCTTCCAGCGAGCGCAGCATCTTCACGCTCCATGGCAGACCGTCGCGGCACGGGGTGCACCAGCCGCACGACTCACGGGCGAAGAACTCTTCCATGTTGCGCAGCAGCGAGACCATGTTGACGCTGTCGTCCACGGCCATGGCCAGGCCCGTACCCATACGGGTGCCGACCTTGGCGATGCCGCCTGCGTACATTTGTGCGTCCAGGTGCTCAGGCAGCAGGAAGCCAGTACCGGCGCCGCCTGGCTGCCAGCACTTGAGCTTGAAGCCGTCCCGCATGCCGCCGGCGTAGTCTTCGAACAGCTCGCGTGCGGTCACGCCGAATGGCAGCTCCCACAGACCGGGGTTTTTTACCTTGCCAGAGAAGCCCATCAGCTTGGTGCCGTGGTCTTCACTGCCTTCACGGGCCAGCGACTTGTACCAGTCGTTGCCGTTGGCGACGATGGCCGGCACGTTGCACAGGGTTTCGACGTTGTTCACACACGTCGGCTTGCCCCACACACCAACGGCGGCAGGGAAGGGCGGCTTGGAGCGCGGGTTGGCGCGGCGGCCTTCGAGGGAGTTGATCAGTGCGGTTTCTTCACCGCAGATGTAACGCCCGGCGCCGGTGTGCACGAACAGCTCGAAGTCAAAGCCCGAACCCAGGATGTTCTTGCCCAACAGGCCAGCGGCCTTGGCTTCATCGATGGCACGGTTGAGGTTCTTGGCTGCAGTGGTGTATTCGCCACGTAGGAAGATGTAGCCGCGGTAGGCCTTCAGCGCGCGGGCGCTGATCAGCATGCCTTCGATCAGCAGATGGGGCTGTTGCTCCATCAGCATGCGGTCTTTCCAGGTGTTCGGCTCCATTTCATCCGCGTTGCACAGCAGGTAGCGGATGTTCATGGATTCGTCTTTGGGCATCAGCCCCCACTTCACGCCGGTGGGGAAGCCTGCGCCGCCACGGCCCTTCAGGCCCGAGTCCTTGACGCTCTGCACGATGTCGTCCTGCGACATCTCGGCCAGGGCCTTGCGCGCCGCCGCGTAGCCGTTCTTGGTTTGGTACTCGGCCAACCAGACCGGCTCGCCGTCGTCACGCAGGCGCCAGGTCAGCGGGTGGGTTTCGGCCGAGCGCGCAATGCGGTTGGCCGGGCCGAAGGAAGTAATGGTCATACGTAACCCTCCAGCAGCTTGGAAACGCCAGCAGGCTGCACGTCGCCAAAGGTGTCGTCGTCGATCATCAGTGCCGGGGCCTTGTCGCAGTTGCCCAGGCAGCACACTGGCAGCAGGGTGAAGCGCCCGTCAGTGGTGGTCTGGCCCAGGCCGATGCCCAGCTCGCTCTGGATCTGGCTGACCACCGATTCGTGGCCGCCGATGTAGCAGACCATGCTGTCGCACACACGGATGATGTGGCGGCCAACTGGCTGGCGGAAAATCTGGCTGTAGAAGGTGGCCACACCTTCGACATCGCTGGCAGGGATGCCCAGCACTTCGCCGATGGCGTAGATCGCGCCGTCCGGCACCCAGCCGCGCGACTTTTGCACGATCTTGAGGGCTTCGATGGACGCCGCGCGCGGGTCCTCGTAGTGATGCATCTCGTGCTCGATGGCCGAGCGCTCGGTTTCGCTCAGGGCGAAACGGTCGGTTTGGATAAGCGTGTTGTTCATGCTTAGCGGTCCACGTCAGCCATAACGAAGTCGATACTGCCCAGGTACGCAATGAGGTCCGCGACCATGCTGCCTTTGATCACCGAAGGGATCTGCTGCAGGTGCGGGTAGCTCGGGGTGCGGATCCGGGTGCGGTAGCTCATGGTGCCGCCGTCGCTCGTCAGGTAGTAACTGTTGATGCCCTTGGTCGCCTCGATCATCTGGAACGACTCGTTGGCCGGCATGACCGGGCCCCACGAGACTTGCAGGAAGTGAGTGATCAAGGTCTCGATGTGCTGCAGGGTGCGCTCTTTGGGCGGCGGCGTGGTCAGCGGGTGATCCGCCTTGTACGGGCCTTCCGGCATGTTGCGCAGGCACTGGTCGATGATGCGGATACTCTGGCGCATCTCCTCGACCCGGACCATGCAGCGATCGTAGGCATCGCCGTTGTGGGCCAGCGGTACTTCGAACTCGAAGTTCTCGTAGCCGGAGTAGGGGCGCGCTTTACGCAGGTCGAAGTCGCAACCGGTGGAGCGCAGGCCGGCACCGGTGGTGCCCCATTCCAGGGCCTCTTTGGTGTTGTACGCGGCAACGCCGATGGTACGGCCCTTGAGGATGCTGTTCTGCAGCGCAGCCTTGGTGTATTCGTCCAGGCGCTTTGGCAGCCAATCGACGAAGTCCTTGACCAGTTTTTCCCAACCGCGTGGCAGGTCGTGGGCGACGCCACCGATGCGGTACCAGGCCGGGTGCAGGCGGAAACCGGTGATCGCTTCGATCACGGTGTAGGCGCGCTGGCGGTCGGTGAAGGTGAAGAACACCGGGGTCATGGCGCCCACGTCCTGGATATAGGTACCCAGGAACAGCAGGTGGCTGGTGATGCGGAAGAATTCTGCAAGCATGACGCGGATAACGTCGACTTTCTGCGGCACCTTGATGCCCGCCAGCTTCTCGACGGCCAACACGTACGGCAGGTTATTCATCACCCCGCCGAGGTAGTCGATACGGTCGGTGTAGGGGATGAAGCTGTGCCACGACTGGCGCTCGGCCATTTTTTCGGCTCCACGGTGGTGGTAGCCGATGTCCGGGACGCAGTCGACGATTTCTTCGCCGTCCAATTGCAGCACGATACGGAACGCACCGTGGGCCGAAGGGTGGTTGGGGCCAAGGTTGAGGAACATGTAGTCCTCGTTGGCGCCCTGGCGTTTCATGCCCCAGGCTTCGGGGTTGAAGCGCGCCGACTCTTCTTCGAGCTGCTGCTTGGCAAGGGTCAGGCTGAACGGGTCGAACTCGGTGGCGCGGGCAGGGTAGTCCTTGCGCAGCGGGTGACCTTCCCAGGTGGGCGGCATCATGATGCGGCTCAGGTGCGGGTGGCCGGCAAAGTCGATGCCGAACATGTCCCACACTTCACGCTCGTACCAGTTGGCGTTCGGCCAGATGCTGGTCACGCTCGGCAGGTTGAGGTCGCCTTCGCTGAGCGACACCTTGATCATCACGTCGCTGTTACGTTCGATCGACAGCAGGTGGTAGAACACGCTGAAGTCGGCGGCGGGCAGGCCACGGCGCTGGGTGCGCAGGCGTTCGTCGACGCCGTGCAGGTCGTACAGCATGCTGTAGGGCTTGGCGACGCCACGCAGGAAGCTCAGCACTTCCTTGAGTTGTGCGCGCTTGACCCACAGTACCGGCATGCCGGTGCGGGTTTCCTGGGCGACGAATGCTTCGGCGCCAAAGCGGTTGTTCAGTTCGACGACCACATCTTGGTCGTCAGCCTTGTAAGGCGGAATGAAAATAGCGTTGTCCGCTGTCATGGTCTCGGTCGCTTTGGGTCAACGTTAAGAATGAAGCCAGGCCGCCGGCTCCATGGGAGCGGGCGGCAGGTCGCTGGATCAGACTTCGTCGGGGCTGCGCAGGTTGGTTACCGCGATACGCTGTTCGCGACGCAGGTCTTTCTGGGCGGGCATCTCGGCACGGTAAATGCCTTGATCACCGACAACCCAGGAAAGCGGGCGTCGCTCCTGGCCGATGGATTCCTGCAGCAGCATCAAGCCTTGCAGGAATGCCTCGGGGCGTGGCGGGCAGCCAGGCACGTACACGTCCACGGGGAGGAACTTGTCGACCCCCTGAACGACCGAGTAGATGTCGTACATGCCGCCGGAGTTGGCGCACGAACCCATGGAGATGACCCATTTGGGCTCGAGCATCTGCTCATAGAGGCGCTGGATGATCGGCGCCATCTTGATGAAGCAGGTACCGGCGATGACCATGAAGTCGGCCTGACGCGGCGATGCCCGGATGACTTCGGCGCCGAAGCGGGCGATGTCGTGGGGCGCCGTGAAGGCCGTGGTCATTTCCACGTAACAGCAGGACAGGCCGAAGTTGTACGGCCAGAGGGAGTTCTTGCGACCCCAGTTGACTGCCCCACGCAGAACATCTTCGAGTTTCCCCATGTAGATGTTCTTGTGGACCTGGTCCTCTAGCAGTTGATCGGTGACGGTTTCCCGTTCACCGACCGGGTACTGCTCGTTGGGTGCATCCGGATCGATTCTGGTGAGATTGTATTGCATGCCAAAGCCTCATTGTTTCAGCTTCGCTTGCCGCTTGCGACGACCTTCGGGAGCCCAATCGAGCGCCCCGACGCGCCAAAGGTAGACAAGACCTGCCAACAGAATTGCTATGAAAACGAGTGCTTCGACGAATCCGGTCCAGCCGCTTTCGCGGACGGACACAGACCATGCATACAGGAAGAGGGCTTCGATATCGAAGATCACGAACAGCATCGCGACCAGATAGAATTTTGCGGACAGGCGCAGGCGGGCGCTGCCAGTAGGCAGCATGCCGGATTCGAAGGGTTCGTTCTTGGCGCGGCCCCAGGCTTTGCTACCGAGCAGGCTGGACAGGCCGAGCATGAAGGCACACAGGCCGACGACACCCAGGAGGAAGATGGCAAAGCCCCAGTTGTGGGCCATGAGTCCTGCTGAATCGGACATGCTGAAATCCTTATACAGAGACCCAGCTCTGCAGTCTGAAATAAGTAGAGCGGCGACGCGGTGTCGCAGAAGCAGTGACCAAATGTCGCAGCTGAATCAATCGCGCTGATTTTATGGGTAAACCCTCAGCAAGTAAAATTTCCGAAGCAAATTTATTCGTAGATTTAAGAACAAAAAACCTTTGTAACTGGCTGAAAGCCTTGTAGTTCGGGCATTGCGTGCGGTTTTGTTAATTATGTTTCTTACCTGGCGTAATGGCGGCTTAGTTGCGGAATGATAATTAATATCATTTGAACTGCGCCGTATTCATTTGCCCCTTCTACGCCTTGTAAAGTTCGTCTGGCGAGCGACACCAATTGCAAATGGGAAAACCCCTCGTTCTAGCAGCTTCTTAGAATGCCTGCACTGCTCTGAGTCAACGCTTTGTCGGTTTTGCCGCTGCCGCGGCAGGCCGAGGTGCGGCAGAGCATGGCGCCGATGGCAAGGGCGTACAGCTCCACCGGTATAAACCGCGGGTCGAGCCCTTTGCTGGCAATCAAGCAGAGTACGCCGCCGCCGACCAGCACGGCGAACGCCAGCGCCGACACCGCGGGGCTCGGGTTGAGATTGCAGTAGCCGCGCAGGTAGGCCGGGCGTGCGCACAGGAAAGCAGCCAGGCCGCATAGGAACAGATCCTTCGGCCTGGCCAGCAGGGGCGGCGATGGCCAGTGCATATAAAGAGCAGTGGTGGCCAGGACGAGAATCATTGAGTGGCTTGGACATGGCATGGGCGGTCCTTGCTGGCGATGCTGCCTCAAGGATAGACCTAATCCGCAATGTTGCCTGTGCCGCCGATGAGGCCTTACAGGCAAAACAAAGCTCTGACAGTGGAACTGCTCGTCCTCTGTCGAACCAGTCAGTGCGGTCACCGACGATGCGCCACCTTAAATCACGATGGTCATGTGATCGACGTAGCCCGTGCCCACTTCCTGCTGGTGCGCCACCAAGGTGTAACCCTTGCTCGCGTCTCGTCGGCGAACGCCTGCTCCTGCAGCTTCACGTAGGCGGTCATGTCGTTGCGGGCGTAGTCGTGCGCCAGGTTGAACATGCCGTGTCACATGTGTGGATGCCGGCCATGGTGATGAACTGGTGCTTGTGGCCCGGCGCCCGCGGCTCGCGCTGGAATTTGGAAATGGTGGCGTCGTCCAGGTTCTTCTTTCAGTTGAGGGGCGGCGAGCAGTTCTGCGACAGCAGTTGGTCCGGGTATTTCTTCTAGATCGCCTCGGCGAAGTGGCGTGCTTCGTCCAGGTCGGGCCTGGCAGTTTCGCACCAGATCATGTCGGCGTACCAGATAGGTCACGGGTAGTGGCCCGGCCAGAGCTGTGGGGTGGCTGGTGGGAAGATGTGCTAAAAAATGGCGTGAATATATCTGGCCAATTTCAGATGCGGGGGAGAGGCTTTAGATGGGGCCAAGGTGAAGTGCAACAAACAGTTTCTGAGCGGGTACCGTTCTGGCTTAGATTGTTTAGGCGCTTTTGGGTGTGGGTTGGTTGTTTGATCTTTTCACTGGATATCACCTGAGGCATGAGTTTTCGCGTGTCTGGATGCTCTGCTTTTCTCTTGGGGTTGACCTTCCTGGTTGTAGGGTGTTGGTATTGCATCCGACCTTTGGATTGTTGAAAGGCAGCAAGTAATAATTTGTATTGGCTGCTGTAGGAAGTTTCCTTTTTCTTTGTAAGTAAAGTGTGCGTGCATGCTTAAGGGAGTGCTATGTCCGAGCAAAGGAATTTTTTCATCAATACCGCCCGCACTGTTGAGTTGGGGAGCGCGGCTTGGGAGCTCGCTCAAGATTCTGGCCTGACAGATCGCAGTGTGGCCCACTATCCATCCGGTCGCCTGCGTGACCAGGACGGGCATGTCTTCATGAATATGTGCTCATGCTCCTATCTGGGGCTGGAGACTGATAAGCGACTGGTCCAGCGGGCGGCTCGCTATGTATTGGAGAGTGGTACTGTCAACCTGCCGACCTCGCGCATTCGTATCCGTCTTCGTGAATTGGATGAACTGGAAGAGGCATTGTCATCGCATTTCAGTTGTCAAGCATTTACAGCTACATCCTGTAGTGCCGGAATTGTAGCTTCATTACCGTTACTCGCTGCCGGCATATTCACCAATGGAGTACGGCCCTATCTGGTTTTTGACAAGAATGCGCATTTTGCATTGAATCAGATGAAGGCTGTGTGCGGTGATGAAACACAGGTCGCTACATGCGAACATAATGATGTGCAGTTTTTGGAAGATATGTGCCGGCGTCATCGTCAGGTGGCTTATGTTGCCGATGGAGCTTATAGTATGGGTGGTGCTGCGCCCATTGAGCAGTTGCTTGGCTTGCAAGATAAGTACGGGCTGTTTCTTTATTTTGATGACTCTCATTCATTGAGCGCTTATGGAGAACAGGGCGAAGGTATTGTCCGCGCGCTAATGCCAGAAATAAACAGCAGGACTATTCTGGTTTATTCGTTGGCTAAGGCATTTGCTGCCAATGGCGGTGGCATCTTTATGTCTAAGCAGGCACCGTATCTAAAGGAGTTTCGTCGGTTTGGCGGGCCGATGTCCTATTCGCAGTATCTAAATCCAGCTGCGATCGGTGCAGCGATGGCCTCGCTGGAAATTCACCATAGTACCGAACTAGCAATCTTGCAGTGCAGGCTGGCCGACAATATCACGTTGTTCGACCAGCTAGTGCCAACCGAGTATACCGGCACACCATCGCCCATTCGTGTAATCCCGATGGCGAGTCCTGGCATGGCTGTCAAGGTATCCGAGGCTGTGTTCCAGAAAGGCTATTACACCTCCGCGGTCTTTTTTCCGATCGTCGCAAGGAATAAATCCGGCCTGCGGGTCATGCTGCGTGCAGACATGACCGAGCTAGACATCCACAGTTTCTGTTCGATCGTTGCGCAGCAGGTTCAGCAGTGGGGCGAGGCGCAGGAAGAACAGATGGAGGTGCATCCATGAGTTCATCCACCCCCCGGAGCCTGCTCTACTGCTCTGCCCTCTACCCAGGCCAATACTGCAAACGTGGGTTGAGCGACGTCATGGTCTTGGATATGGAGGATGGTGTGCCCCTTGGGCGGAAGGCTGAAGCACGGGAAAACCTTGAGCGATTTTTTGCCGAGCAGCCATCGGTCAGCACGGCGGTGCGCATCAACTCCCTGCGCAACAACGAGGGGTTGCGGGACCTGCTCTTGCTTAAGCGGTTGGAGCACCAGCCACAACAAGTAGTTATGACCATGCTTGAGTGTGCAAGCGAAATTGATGTCGTGCGCGCCAACGTAGCCCGCGAGGAAGGTATATCTCCCTTGGTGTTGGTCACAGTGGAGACCCCTTTATGCATACGTGACATCCACGCGGTGGCCCATCGTGCCGATGGTTTGATCTTCGGTTCCGCAGATTACGCGGCTAGTATGGGTGTGGATATTGGTGGTTGGGAGAACATGCTGCATGCACGTTCTTGCATTGTCGCCGCAGCGGCAGCAGCCAGCATTCCTGCATTCGATACTGCTTACTTTCATCTGGATGACGAGCCTGGGCTGTTGTGGGAAAGCTCGGCTGTCCGGGGGTTGGGCTTTAGCGGCAAGACCGCGATCCATCCGCGTCAGGTGGCTACCATCAACCAGGTCTTCAGTCCTTCGCCAGAGGAAATCCAAAGAGCCCGCGAAATTATCGAGGCTTCCCGCAGCAATGGCGACAAGATTACTCGGTTGAATGCGCGGATGATCGGGCCTCCGTTCGTCAAACAATCCACCAAGGTCATGCAGCGAGCCCAAGAACTGGGGCTCTTTGGAGTTTGGTAATGGAACCGATGATCACCGGGTATCAGCGAATTGCAGCAAACCGCTATCGGGAAGCCCCAGGTTTGTACTACGAGGCGTTCGTTGTCGGCGACCTGTTTGAGCATCGGCCAGGTCGGACCGTCACGGAGTTAGACAATATTTGGCAGTCCCTGATCAACATGAACAACCACCCCTCCCATGTCGATGCTCACTATGCACAGCATACCGAGTTCGGTCGTCTACTGGTCAACAGTTCGGTGACTTTGGCCATCATCAGTGGGATGACTGTCTCGACTTTAAGTGCGCGTGCGATCGCTAACTTGGGTTGGGACGAAATTCGCCTGCCGAACCCGGTGTTTGCAGGTGACACTCTCTATGCCGAGAGCGAAGTGCTGACAAAGCGACTTTCGGTCTCGCGGCCAGGACAAGGCATCGTTACGGTGCGGGTGACCGGTCGCAACCAAGATGGCTTGTCAGTTATTACCTACAGGCGAACTTTCCTGGTGCCGTGCGAAGCAAGTTCGCAGAGTTGCCAGATTGGTTGAGTCATAATGGTCGAGGATTCGGGCATGCTTCTACTTAATGCGCAAGATATTCGCGACTGCACTGATATCAAGGAGCTCTTGGCTGTGCTGGCAAGGGATTACCGAGCAAGCGCGCGCACGCCGGATAAGGTGCCTCCGCGGCATGTTATTGAGCATCCTGCGCACAAGGCTTTCTCCTTGTTCATGCCTGCTGTTCTCACTGATAGAAAGGTGATGGGGGTCAAGGTGTCGTCTTTCTTCCCAGGCAATGTCAATCGAGGGCTGCCGGCTATAAACGGCGCGGTTTTGCTACTCGATTCCTGTACCGGGCAGTTGCAAGCTATGCTCGATAGCTGTGCGCTTACGGCACTCCGCACTGCTGCCATGAGTGCGCTGGCCACCGACCGTCTCTGCCCAATCGCGCAACCAACACTGGCGATAATCGGGGCAGGGGTGCAGGCCAAGGCCCATATAGAGGCTATGGCTGCGATCCGAACATTGCGTAGGGTCAAGGTAGTGGCCAGAGACCTGGATCGCTGCCATGCCTTCGCTGTCTCCATGAGCGAACAGATTGGCGTGCCGGTAGAGGCTGTCAAGTCAGTCAAGCAGGCACTGCTTGATGCGGATATCGTCTGCACCACCACTTCCCACGATAAGCCATCCCCCCTGGTCCACCCTCATCAACTTAAGCGTGGGGTGCACATCAACGCTATCGGGGGCAGCACGCTGCAAGCCTGTGAAGTTGATCCTTGTTTGCTCAGTCAGGCGCTTATCCATGTTGACGACCCGCAGGCGGCAATGCATGAGTCAGGGGAAATCAGTCAGGCTCTGGCGCGTTCGCTCATCACTTCTGAGCAGGTCGTAGGGCTGGAGGTGGCGCTGCGAGAGCCTGCACTCCCATGGCAGGCGGCAACCAGCTACTTCCGATGTGTGGGTCATGCCAGTCAGGACATGATTGTTGCTATGCACCTGTACACCACTGCGTTGGAGCGGCAGTTGGGGCAGCGCTGCGACTACTTCCTCAGTTCCATGAAGAACCTTACCTAAGCGCACGGCAAATATGATTCCAATGGAAAAGGATAGGCACGTGAGAATTCTAATGATCGATTCATTACAGGTGAACTACCTCGAGCACAACGAGTTCGATGGTCTGCACGATGATGGCTGCGAGATCAAGGTGACCTGTACCCCAACGCCCGGGCAACTGGCATGGGCAGATGGCATCGTTGCATTCCATTCCGTAAGGGTTGATAACGCGCTGTTGGCTCAGGCGTCGCGATGTCGGGCGCTGGTGAAGGCAACCACGGGGGTGGATGATGTGGATATGGCTGCCTTAAGGGCTAAGGGGATCCGCTTTGCCAACGTCGGCCAGGTGGGGGTTGAGGAGGTGGCCGAACACAGCTTGGCGCTTGTGCTGCTAGCTCAGCGCAGGCTGCTTGAATACTTTCGACATACCCAGATGGGGGGGTGGTGCTGGCGTGAGTGCAATACACAGGCGCCAGGTGAGTTGCTCAAGTCATGCCATGAGACTGTGCTCGGCGTGTTGGGTTATAGCGCCATCGGCCAGGCAGTGGCCCGGCGTGCTGCTGTGTTTGGCTACCAAGTGAAATTCCATGATCCAGCGTTTGCGAACTGTCCTAATGGGGTGGCGCAGGCTTGTTCGTTTGAGGCCGTGCTGGCGCAAGCCGACATTCTGACGTTGCACCTACCGCTGACGCCGACGACTTACCATCTGTTCAATGAGTGCAATCTGGCCAGGCTCAAACCTGGCGCGGTACTGGTTAACACATCCCGAGGTGGGCTGATTGACACCGATAGTTTGTTGTCAGCACTGGATAGTGGGCAATTGAGGCAGGCCCTGCTTGATGTCGTCGAGCACGAGCCGGCGATCCCGTCAGCGCTGCGTGCACATGCGCGCGTGGCGCTGACGCCTCATGCGGCGTTTTGCAGCCAGCGGTCATTGTCGACCCTAAAGGCAAGGGCACTCAAAACTCTGCTGACGATGCTCGAGAAAGCACCGTCAGTGACCGACCAAGAGTGGTGGCCCCAAAATCAGGAGGGCGAAGCACATGTCTGAACCGATCAACGAGCGTAATCCTGAGGGGAATAGCGAGTTACCCGTCTGGTTCGAACGGAAAATCGCTCAAGACATACTGCTGTACGGGCAACGGTTGGCTGCTCGGCAACTGCTTATGAATACCCTTGGAAATATCGCGGTGCGGCGCCCATGCCCGCATCGTCGGCGCGATGTCATTTACACCAAGCACCTTGGTCTGTCACTGGAGGAGTGTGGGTTGGAGCATATTGTGGTGCTCGACTTGCTTACAGATGAGTTGATACACGGTGTGACAAGGCCAAGCGTGGGACACCGGATGCACCGAGAGATTTTCAGTTGTCGCCCAGACATAAATGCTACCGTGCACCTACACCCAAATGAAGTTCTGGCGTTCTTCTCGGTCATGCGATGGCGGGCAATGAAGTATGTCTCCAATGACACGGCCCTGGTGCTGGGCAAACCCCCTCGCATACTTGACGAGGGTGTGAATATCGAACTGGACATACATGCCATTTCTCAATGCGTGACTGAGACTAACTGCATCGTCATGCCAGGCCATGGCATCACCACCTTTGGGCGTAATCTCTCTGAAGCGTTTCATCGCGCCTTAGCCTTCACGGCGGAGGTCGGGCGTCTAATTGTTAGCCAGCAGTTGGCTGTCGCGAGTGGTTGCTCCGTGGTCTTTGCAAGTGAGGAGGAGGTTCGGCTCATGTATCGAAAGGGAGAGGAAATTATTTATGGAGGAGGTAACTTGTGAAGCTGCATTCGCACACCCTGGCTGCAGGGCACTGGAAAGCACCGGAGCGGGACTTCTCTTCTATTTTGCTCGATCTCAACGAGAATCAGTTTCTCGAGTCCTTCCTTGAGAAGTTTCTATCCGAAGCTTTGGCTCCTAGGGATCTATATACCTACCCTAACTACCGACAACTGCTCGACGCGCTCAGTGACTACTGTCAGGTCCCTCGCCAGAACCTTCTGTTGACCAATGGGGCCGATCAGGCTATCGATCTGGTGGTCCGTCTGGTGTTCGAGCCAGGCGCGCAGGTGGTTGTTCCATCCCCCGTTTTTTCGTTCTATTACCAGATGTTAGACGTCAATGGCGTGGAGGCGGTCATTGTGCCATACGAGCGGCGCGGGAAATTATTTCATCTTCCTTGCGATGTAGTGCTCGAAGCTTTGTCAGGTCGAGATGGGTTGATTTTGTGTAATCCGAATAATCCGTTGGGTGTGCAGATTGAGCCTGATGATCTACAGCGCTTGATAGCTCGCTGCGTTGAACTGAATAAACCAGTGATTGTTGATGAGTGCTATTATGAGTACCTCCGCCATTCTTGCCTTGGTATCTTCAGCGGCCTTGAGCAGTTGTTCGTTATCCGCTCGTTTTCCAAATATTTCGGATTGGCAGGTCTGCGTGTCGGCTATGTGGTGGCCAGCACGCATGCTGTCAGTCAGTTGCTCAAATTGCGTGGCCCTTGGGATATCAACCACGCGGCAGTCAAGGCAGCTCAGCATTGTCTAGCCAATTAGCCAGAACTCGCAGCGGCGCATGATCGCCAAGATATAGTGCGTACGCGGATTGTTGAGTGCTGCCAAGGCTTTGGAATCGGCGTTATCGATACCCTTGCCAACTTCTTGCTGCTCGATGACGGCCCCGATCAGCGTTTGGCCAAAGCATTGCACAAGGCGGGGATACGTTTCAGCGATTGCTCACAATATCCCCATGCTGGTTCATTGCTGACCAATGTGCTGCGAGTGGCAATTCCAAAGGGAGACGATCTGCAATCGTTCATCCAGGCTTTGAAAGAAGCATGAAACTAGCGTTAGGGGCAGGGATGCCCTGCACCAACAGTCACCGGCGTTAGCCTAGAAGTCGCAGGATGCAGATATGCCCATACAACAACAATATTCTTTGATCAGAAAACTCTATACCTCCCAACCGCGCGAGATGTTGCTCGACCTAAGTACGTTGCAACGCATTGGGATATCGAGCCAGAGGGCCGCCAGCTATGCCAGGAATGGTTGGCTGAATCGTGTGGCTCGAGGTATTTATGCCTTTCCAGATAATGAGCTGAGCCTTGCGGTGGGCTGCTGCTATCTGGAGCGTCAGATAACCTGCCTACATTTAGGCGGTGGCAGTGCGCTTCGCGAAGTATATGGGAGTGATACTTCACTAGTATTGTGGGGCGATGACCGGGCCTCATTGCCTCGTTGGTTTGTCGAGCGTTATTCGGTACGTTATGTATATGCGGGATTATTTGATTGGCGCGGCGATATAAAACTGCGCACTACGACACTTGAACGGCGGGACGGTGTGCTCAGGTCAATGCCTGAGCGTGCGTTGCTGGAGATGCTATATGAAGTCGGTAGCAATCGTGATTTATTGAAGGCTAGGGAGTATTTCTATTTCGTTGGCGAGGTCTGTCCTTTGGCCACTGGCCAACTACTCCAGTGTTGCACCAGCGTGAAGGCTGTGCGCTTATACCTGCGCTTGGCTCGTCAGGCGCAATTACTGGATGTCGATAAGTTACTGGGGCTCTGGAACATTCGAGTTGGAAGTGAGCGTCGCTGGATTTCAAGGCTGAAGGATGGCACGACATTGTGCCTCGGCCCTCATGGATAGTGTCGTAGGCCATAGCATTAAGCGAATGACTCCGATGATGCATAAGGTGGCACTGCTAAAGTCGCTATTTGTCCTGACCAACGGAGTCGGTTCGTTTGCGGCGTTATTCATGAGTCGGCACTTCGCTTTGGCAGATGCTGAATTGGCGACAATGGTGTCGCTGATGATCATCAGCTATCTGGCCGGAAACCTGCTTGGTGGCCAACTGCCGGGGCGTATGGGTAGCCGAATTCTTTTGTTGGGCTGCTCGTCAACGGCGCTACTCGCGCTGTTGGGTAGCTTACTGCCGATTTTACCCATCGCTATGGGGATGATTTTGCTTTTTATGTTCAATGCGGGTGCTATCACACCGCTTTTCAGTGTGATGACGGCCCAGGCGGCACCGTCCGGCGATCAGGTGGGGGCCTTTGCATATCTCCATCTCGCCAGTAATGCGGGTGGTGTCTTACTGTTTGTCGTAGGAGGCGTCCTGCTTAGTTTGCAGAGCCAGTATCTCTTGTGGTTTACCGCAGTGATTAGCCTGGTTTGCCTGGTGACGAGCGCTGTCTTGACCCTGCCGATGGTTGAGAGTCATCTCGATACTCATAAGGATGCGCAGTTTGAGTCAAAGAGTGTGCCCATACCTGCGGTGGTGATCTTGGCGGGTGTGATGTTCTTCGTATTGTCCTTGCTCGATGGCCAGCGCGAATACCAGTTTCCGCTCTGGTTAGGAGCATTGGGGGTAGGTGATGCGGCTCATTTGTTTGGAGTAGCAGGTATTGTCAATGGGTTACTAGTCATCGTACTAACTCGACCGTTGATCGCCTTGAGTCGCCGTTGCTCTGCCATGGCCAACATGGCGCTAGCTGCGATCTGCTACGGCATTGGTTTCGGCGCCTATGCTTTGCTCGAGACTTGGCCAGCAATATTGCTGATGGTGGTGGTCTGGACCCTGGGCGAAATCATCGGCATCACGTACATGGCGACCTTGATTGCCCAGCGAGCGCCGCGGTTGCAACAAGGTTTTTTGTTTTCATTGATACCTGTGATTCAAGCTGCTGCACGAGTGCTATGCGTGACCCTAGCTGTGCCGATGCTGGATGGCCTTGGCTTCAATGTTACTTGGGCAAGTTTTGGTTGCGCTGGTGTGATTTTTGGCGTGGCCTGTCTATTTCTTCAGCGTGCAAGACTTGATCAATGACAGAGAGGCTTGAAGGTATGAGCAAGGTGGTTGTTATTACTGGTGGCAACTCCGGTATCGGAGAGGCGTGTGCTTGGAAATTTGCCAGAGAGCAATGCACAGTTATTGTGTGCGGACGAGATCATGTTAGGAACGTCCGTGTATGTGAGAGTATCAACAGGGGAGCGGGGTGTGCGCATCCATACTCGGTTGATTTGCGTAGCCCCATCGAGTTGGCCGATCTCTTCAAGCAACTGGCTCTCGATCATCCACCTATAAATTGTCTCGTAAATAGCATTGGTATTGATGGTCGATCGTTTACAATGACCGAGGATTATCCCGATGCTGATTTCGAAGATGTCATGTCCACCAATGTAAGTGCGCCATGGCGATGCATGAAGGCTGTGTTGCCTGCAATGCGTGAAGCGGGGTATGGCAGTATTGTCAATGTCGCCTCGCTGGCAGGCCTGAATGCCAGTGTGACGGGTGGTTCTGTATACACCGCCAGCAAGCACGCCCTAGTTGGAATTACCAAGGCCGTTGCAAAGGAATATGCCCCTTATGGTGTGCGGGTCAGTGCCGTTTGCCCGGGGTTTGTGTCAACGCCATTGGCAAGGCATGTGTTGGGAAGCCAGTTTGATGACGTGTGCGCATCGCAGCCCATGGGACGAGTCTGTGAAGCTTATGAAGTTGCTGAGCTTGTGTACTGGCTTAGCTCCGACGCAGCTTCTTACGTAACTGGTGTGGCGGTACCAATCGATGGTGGATTCCGTGCTTAGGATTTGCTTGGAGTTTTGATGGGCGTCTGTAATGCCTTATTTCATCTGGGTAGTGTTGCATGAAAGAGGCCCGGGGCTTTTACAAGCTCCGGGCCTTCGTCTAACCGCAACCCACCATCAGTGGAACTGCTCTTCCTCGGTAGAGCCGGTCAGCGCCGTCACCGACGATGCGCCACCTTGAATCACGGTGGTCATGTCATCGAAGTAGCCCGTGCCCACTTCCTGCTGGTGCGCAACGAAGGTGTAACCCTTGCTCGCGTCGGCGAACTCCTGCTCTTGCAGCTTCACGTAGGCGGTCATGTCGTTGCGGGCGTAGTCGTGCGCCAGGTTGAACATGCCGTGCCACATGTTGTGTATGCCGGCCAGGGTGATGAACTGGTGCTTGTAGCCCATCGCCGACAGCTCGCGCTGGAATTTGGCAATGGTGGCGTCGTCCAGGTTCTTCTTCCAGTTGAAGGACGGCGAGCAGTTGTACGACAGCAGTTGGTCCGGGTATTCCTTCTTGATCGCCTCGGCGAAGCGGCGTGCTTCATCAAGGTCGGGCTTGGCGGTTTCGCACCAGATCAGGTCGGCATACGGGGCGTAGGCCAGGCCGCGGGAGATTGCCTGGTCGAGGCCTGCGCGCACCTTGTAGAAGCCCTCACGGGTGCGCTCGCCATTGACGAATGGCTGGTCGTACGGGTCGCAGTCGCTTGTCAGCAGGTCGGCGGCGTTGGCATCGGTACGGGCCAGGATGATGGTCGGCACCCCGGCAACGTCCGCAGCCAGTCGCGCGGCGATCAGCTTCTGTACAGCTTCCTGGGTGGGTACCAGCACCTTGCCACCCATGTGACCGCATTTCTTGACAGAGGCCAGCTGGTCTTCGAAGTGCACGCCGGCAGCACCTGCCTCGATCATGTTCTTCATCAGTTCGTAGGCGTTGAGCACGCCGCCGAAACCGGCTTCGGCGTCAGCCACGATGGGCGCGAAGTAGTCGATGTAGCCTTCGTCGCCCGGGTTCTTGCCGGCTTTCCACTGGATCTGGTCGGCGCGGCGGAACGAGTTGTTGATGCGCTTGACCACGGTCGGTACGGAGTCGACCGGATACAGCGACTGGTCGGGGTACATGGACTCGGCCGAGTTGTTGTCGGCGGCCACCTGCCAGCCCGACAGATAAATAGCCTGGATACCGGCCTTGACCTGCTGCACGGCTTGGCCGCCGGTCAGGGCGCCCATGCAGTTGACGAAGTCTTTGTCAGGGCGGAAGGACGGGTGGGCACCCTGGGTGACCAGCTTCCACAGTTTCTCTGCGCCATGGCGCGCCAGGGTGTGCTCTGGCTGCATCGAGCCACGCAGACGAACGACATCGGCGGCGGTGTAGGTACGAGTCACGCCTTTCCAGCGCGGGTTTTCGGCCCAGTCTTTCTCGAGGGCTGCAATTTGCTGTTCGCGTGTCAGTGCCATGGAAATAAACCTCGTCGCATCGATCTTGAGATAGTTGTGCTGATGCCCGAAAACGCGGTTCAGAGTGCCTGACGGCTGGAGGAGGGTGCGGCGGCGACGGGAAGGTGCGAAGGGGAAGGGGGAGCAGTCGGGCGTGGCGGTGCAGTGCAGGTTGGCTCGTGGATGCCGTGCTGCCTTGCGACGCGGTTGCCAGTGCTGCGGTAATGCGCTTCCGTCCCTCGGGACAACTTCTTCGTTGCAGTCGCAACCTTGTCGAACCGCCTTGTGGGCTGTATGGACACGAAGCGCCTGCGCAGGTGGTGGCAGGACGCTCCGAAGACCCTTGCCAGGGCCTCTGATCAGCGGGAGCGGGGCCATCATGCCCTTGGGAAAAACACCCTGTCAAACGTTTTGTAGTGCTTTTATGGGTCTACTACATCTTTGGTCTAATACGACTTGGCAGTCAGTTTAGAGGCCTCTGGTCGAGGCCTTGAATTGCCTGGATTCACTCCACCAGGTCGACTTTTACCCGCAAAGTCATGTTTTCACCGCGCTGGGTGCTGTAACTCAGGCTGGAGGCACTGCGCCCGGCCTGGCTTTGCTGATTGAAGCCCGCCAGCGTGATCCACTCGCCCAGGCGCCCGGTGACGGTTGTGTCGGTGCTCTGCACTTTCACTACATCCTGGCGTTCCTGGCTCATTCGGTCATTATTGGTGCTTATTTGCAGACGAACCGTGTCGCCGCTCAGGCTGGGAGTTACGTAGAAGCCCTGGGTCACGTTGCGGTATTCGGTGTTGCTCTGCACCCGCCCGTAACCATCGGTGGAGCTGCTGGTGACGGGCACGCTCTGGCCCACTTGGATCAGCGCCGGCTGGCCTTCGCTGGCCTGAACCTGTTGCATGCCACCTTCGCGGTTGGCCGTGCCGTAGCGGATCACCCGGGCGTCGCCGCGGTTGTCCTGGAAGTTGCTGTCGTCGTTGTCGACGCTTATCAGCAGGCGCTTGGGCGCGGTGTCGAGCTGTTGCAGCAAGGTGCGCAGGTCGTCGATGCGCTGCTGCGGCGCGTTGACGATGAGCTTGTTCTCGAAGGTGCTGACGGTGCCATCCTTGCCGATGAACGACTGGGCGGTGGGCAGCAGTTCGGCGCTGGCTCGATGTTGTAGCGCGATGACCTCGGTGGCGGCCTGCGCGGTGAGGCTTGCAGTGAGGAGCAGCGAGGCGAAAAGAGGGCGTAGCGGCATGTCCATGATCTCCGCGGGTTGAACATGCATGATGGCAAATTTGTCAGCATCTTGCCGGTTGTGAATCACAACGGCGCAAATCAATGGGTGATGGTTGCCGCCTGACAAATTCCGTAACATCGCGCCCTCGATTTCAAGCCACCCCACACGTCACGCTCCAGCGCGCCGTGCTGCTCACAGGACCTTCATGAAACCCGCTCGTCTACGCGCCGACCTGCTCGCCGGCCTTACCACCTCGTTTGCGCTCGTGCCCGAGTGCATCGCCTTTGCCCTGGTGGCGCACCTCAACCCGCTGATGGGCCTTTATGGGGCCTTCATCATTTGCACCCTGACAGCGCTGTTTGGTGGCCGCCCCGGCATGATCAGCGGCGCTGCTGGCTCCATGGCGGTGGTGATCGTGGCGCTGGTGGTCCAGCACGGCGTGCAGTACCTGTTGGCCACGGTGCTGTTGGGCGGGGTGGTGATGATGCTGTTCGGCGCCCTGCGCCTGGGCAAGCTGGTGCGGTTGGTGCCGTACCCGGTGATGCTCGGCTTCGTCAACGGCTTGGCCATTGTCATCGCCCTGGCCCAGCTTGAGCATTTCAAGGAGGGCGAGCATTGGCTCAGCGGCATGCCGCTGTACCTGATGATTGGACTGGTGGCGCTGACCATGCTGGTGGTCTATGTGCTACCCAGGCTCACCCGTGCGGTGCCGCCGGCTTTGGTGGCAATCCTGGGTGTTGGCCTGGCGGTGTATCTGCTCGGCCTGCCAACGCGAACCCTTGGCGACATGGCCCACATCGCCGGCGGCCTGCCGGCACTCAAGCTGCCGGACGTTGCCTGGAATCTCGAGACCCTGAAGATCATCGCGCCCTATGCCCTGCTGATGGCAATGGTCGGCCTGCTGGAAACCCTGCTGACGCTCAACCTGACCGACGAAATCACCGAAAGCCGGGGCTTCCCTGACCGTGAGTGCGTGGCGCTGGGGGCGGCGAATATGGTTTCGGGGTTGTGTGGCGGCATGGGCGGCTGCGCGATGATTGGCCAGACGGTGATC
Organism: Pseudomonas sp. SWRI51; assembly: GCF_014268825.1. Taxonomy (NCBI): domain Bacteria; kingdom Pseudomonadati; phylum Pseudomonadota; class Gammaproteobacteria; order Pseudomonadales; family Pseudomonadaceae; genus Pseudomonas; species Pseudomonas sp. SWRI51. Next base: position 40,753 of record NZ_JABWRG010000026.1, read on the forward strand.
AACCTCAGTTCCAACGGGCGCGGGCGGTTGTCCGGCGTGGTCGCAGGGGTGATGATCCTGCTGTTCGTGTTGTTCTTGTCGCCGCTGATCGAGCGCATACCGCTGGCTGCACTGGTTGGGGTGATGTTCGTGGTCGCCCAGCAGACATTCGCCTGGGCCTCGTTGCGGGTGCTGCACAAGGTGCCGGTCAGCGATGTGCTGGCGATCATCGCGGTGACCGTGGTGACGGTGTTCACGGACCTTGCCACCGCCGTGCTGTTCGGCATCGTTATCGCGGCGGTCAATTTCGCCTGGCAGCATGCACGCGAGCTGTACGCAGACAGCCACGAAGATGCCGAGGGCAGCAAGCACTACCACGTACATGGCACGCTATTCTTTGCCTCGACCACGCCGTTTCTGAACCAGTTCGACCCCGCGGCAGACCCGGCCAACGTCACCTTGGACTGCCAGCACCTGAGCTTCGTCGATTATTCGGCGGTGGCGGCGTTGCAGACCCTGCGTGAGCGTTATGCCAAAGCGGGCAAGCATCTGCGTGTGGTGCATTTGTCCGAACGCTGCAAGAAGCTGCTGAAGCGGGCAGGGGAGCAGCACTAGGGTCTGTCCGGCCAACTCCGAAGTCACCCTGGCCAGCCCGGAGCAGCCTTGCCTGGGCCTGCGCGCGAGATCATGGTTTTGCGGGAGCGGGCGCTGGTGTCCTGACGCCGGGCGAGGGCGCCGCTACCTCACTGAACACCACCCCCATCTCGGTCAGCAACTCGGCGCGGGTGGCGGCCGAAGAGTCGCGGTAACCGCTCAGGTCACGGTATGCCGTCAGCGCCTGGGTTGTGGCCAGATCCCTTGTCCCTTGGCGCCATAGCCAGGGCAGCAACTGCAATCGTGCCCGGATCTGGTCAGAGGGGCTGTCGGCCGGCAGATGGTCGATCATGGCCACCGCTTGGTCCAGCAGTGCTGGCTCGGGTTGTTTCAGGCCCGCTTGCCGGGCCAGGTCCAGGAGCTTGGCCAGGGTGCTGATGTCCTCAAGGCTGCGCGGCGTGCCGGCGGCGGGTTCCAGGGCCTGGAATGCCTGCCGGTAGCTGGCGCTGAAGTCCTGGTGGGCTTGCCACTGCAGTTGAGCCACCTGCTGCCAGGCGCTGGCCTGCTCCAGCGCAGATTGCTCGATCGGGCGTTCGGCGAAATAGCGCGCGGTGGGCAGGTCATTACGCTGGCTGGCATCCTCGATCAGCTTTGGCCACAGGCGGGCGCCGTAATGGGTGTTGCCGTCCTGGGGCGCGGCGGCGAGCAGCGCATAGGCTTGGTCCGGGGCGCCAGTGATAGCCAGGCGGGTCATGTTCAGATAGGGCGTCAAGGGCTCTGGCAGCGAGGCTCTGCCGGCCTTGAGCGCCAACAAATTGAGCTGGCTGAGGACGTAGCCATTGCGCGAGTCGCGCAGTTGACCGGTGGCCTCGATCCCTTGGTCGACAAAACCCAGAGCCTGGGTCTTGTCGCCCATTTTCAAGGCCAGCTCGGCCAGGCCGAGCCAGTTGAAGGCGGCATTTTCTCGATCGCGCGCAAGGGCCTGGGTCACCGGGCTGATCATCCAGCTGCGGGTATGTTGCGGGCTGCGCTGCATCGCGTAGATCATCCGGTCGTAACTGCCGAGCTTGTGCGCATACTCCAGCGCCAAAGCAAGCAACGCACGGGCCTGTGTCTCGTCGCCCGCGCCGCAGTAGTGCAGTGCCAGCCACATGAAGGCTCCGGTGCTGGCGGTGCTGTCACGCTCGGCCTGTTGCCGGGCAATGTCCAGCGCCTGACCCAGCAACGCTTCACGGCGCGCCGCGCTTACCTGTGGCAGCTCTGCCACTTCCACCAGCCGATAGGGCTGCGAGCCAGCATAAAGACCGGCGATGGTGTTGAGGGCGTCATCGACAAAACCGGCCCTGGCCTGGGCCAGCGGGAGTGATGAATCAATATTTTTCTCCTGGCCGGCCTCGAGCAGCACGGCACGGGCCGCCTGGTGCCAGTCGTGGCGGGCGATCAGGGTCTCGGCATTGCTGGCATGGGCAAGCAGTGGCAGGCAGGTGAGCAGCAGGGTGGTCAGCGTCCGTGCGAGGGGGTTCAATAGCGGGTCTCCGAAGGTTTAACGAGTAGGGTGGCAGGCTAGGTTTTGTACGTAAAGTGCCTGCACTCGGCCATGCTGCGTTAAAAACCGGCTTGTCTGGCCGTCGCGCAGACACATTTCAGACAGACCCTAAGGCCAGTCATCCATGCGGTTACTGGCAAAACGACTGGGCTCGGTTTGTTTCGCCACGATCGCCGTAGCAATGATGGGGCCGACAACGCGATTGCGTCTTCCTTGGCTGTCGTTTTGAGCCGCCTGCTCAGACCTGCTGTGGAAGGCAGAGGATTGTGCTTTGAACTATGCTTTTTCATGGACTCGCCCCCGCTGCCGTTGGTTTCTTCGAACGCCACCGTGGCACTGTGATGCCTCGGCGGGGGCGAGTCCATCGATTACAGGGGCGTCAAGGCGCGATATAGAGCAGGCAAACATCACTCCCCACGGTTCTTCTTCACAATCCCCTCGGCAATGTTCGCCGGGGCCTCGGCATAGCGGGTGAACTCCATCGAGAAGCTCGCCCGGCCCTGGCTCATCGAGCGCATCGAAGTGGCATAACCAAACATCTCGCCAAGCGGCACCTCGGCCCGGATCACCTTGCCTGCGGGGGTCTCGTCGCCGTCCTGAATAATCCCGCGGCGGCGGCTCAGGTCACCCAGGATATCGCCCTGGTATTCCTCGGGTGTGACCACTTCGACCTTCATCACCGGCTCAAGCAGCACCGCGCCGCCTTTCTGTGACAGTTGCTTGGTGGCCATGGAGGCAGCGATCTTGTAGGCCATTTCGTTGGAGTCGACGTCGTGGTAAGAGCCGTCGAACACCGCAGCCTTGAGGTTGATCAGCGGGTAGCCGGCGAGCACGCCGTTCTTCATCTGCTCCTCGATGCCTTTCTGGATGGCCGGGATGTATTCGCGCGGCACCACGCCGCCGACAATCTCGTTGACGAACTCCAAGCCTTCCTTGCCCTCGTCGCCCGGTGCGAAACGGATCCAGCAATGGCCATACTGGCCGCGCCCGCCCGACTGGCGCACGAAGCGCCCCTCGATCTCGCAGGTATTGCGGATCTTCTCGCGGTACGCCACCTGTGGCTTGCCGATATTGGCTTCGACGCTGAACTCGCGGCGCATGCGGTCGACGATGATGTCCAGGTGCAGCTCACCCATGCCAGAGATGATGGTCTGCCCGGTCTCTTCGTCGGTGCGCACGCGAAACGAAGGGTCCTCCTGGGCCAGTTTGCCCAAGGCGATGCCCATCTTTTCCTGATCGGCCTTGGTTTTGGGTTCCACCGCCACTGAAATGACCGGGTCCGGGAAGTCCATGCGCTCAAGGATGATCGGTTTTTCCAGGTCGCACAGGGTGTCGCCGGTGGTCACATCTTTCATGCCGATCAGTGCGGCGATGTCGCCTGCGCACACGTCCTTGATCTCGGCGCGCTGGTTGGCGTGCATTTGCACCATGCGGCCGATGCGCTCCTTCTTGCCTTTGACCGAGTTGAGCACTGCATTGCCTGAACTAAGTACGCCGGAATACACCCGGGCGAAGGTCAGGGTGCCGACGAACGGGTCGGTGGCGATCTTGAACGCCAGGGCTGAAAACGGCTCGTGGTCGTCGGCATGGCGTTCCAGGTGCCGGCTTTCGTCGTCGGGGTGGGTGCCCTTGACCGCTGGGATCTCCGAGGGCGCGGGCAGGTAGTCGATGACCGCGTCGAGCATCAGCGGCACGCCCTTGTTCTTGAACGACGAGCCGAGGATGGTCGGCACGATTTCATTGGCGATGGTGCGCTGGCGCAGGGCCGCTTTTATTTCCTCGGTGGTCAGCTCTTCACCTTCGAGGTACTTGGCGGTCAGCACGTCGTTAGCCTCGGCGGCGGCTTCGACCATATGGTCGCGCCATTCATCAGCCAGTGCCTGAAGCTCTGCAGGGATGGCCTCTTCGCGGTAGCTGGTGCCGTTATCGGCATCGTTCCAGTAGATGGCTTTCATCTTCACCAGGTCGATCTGCCCAACGAAGTGTTCTTCACTGCCGATAGCCAGCTGGATCGGCACCGGGTGATGGCCCAGGCGCTGGTCGATCTGCTTGACCACCCGCAGAAAGTCCGCACCCTGGCGGTCCATCTTGTTGATGTAGGCCAGGCGCGGCACGTTGTATTTGTTGGCCTGGCGCCAGACCGTTTCGGATTGCGGCTCAACCCCGTCGGCACCGCTGAACACCACGACCGCGCCGTCGAGCACGCGCAGCGAGCGCTCTACCTCGATGGTGAAATCGACGTGGCCGGGGGTATCGATGATGTTGAAACGGTATTTGTCGGCGAACTGCTTGGTCGAGCCTTGCCAGAACGCCGTGGTAGCCGCAGAGGTGATGGTGATGCCGCGTTCCTGCTCCTGCGCCATCCAGTCCATGGTCGCTGCACCGTCATGCACTTCGCCCATCTTGTGGTTGACACCGGTGTAGAACAGGATCCGCTCGGTGGTAGTGGTCTTGCCGGCATCGACGTGGGCGACGATGCCGATGTTGCGGTACAGCTCGATGGGGGTTGTGCGGGCCATGGCGGGTCACCTGCAGGTGAGGATTAACCCACGGTAGCAGAGCCGGGGAATCCTGCCGTGGCCGCCGTCGGTCAGTCGGCGAGCAGCTGTAAATGCCACTGGCCATCGCTTTCGCGGGCCAGGCCACTGGCTGGCAGCAGCGCCAGCAGGCGCGCGTGCAGGGAGGGCTCGGTGAACGACGTGAGTGTGGTCATGTCGAGTGGGCCGACGGTGACTAGGTCAGCCTTGGTGTACGACAACCAGGCTTTTTTCAGCATCAGCAGCACATCGCTACCGGCGGTATTGGCAAAGCGCCGGTTCAGCGTGCGGCCTTCGATTTCGAAGGTGTGGCGGTGGGTGTAGCCGGCTTCGTCGCCTGCACGTTCGATGCAGCGGTGGCAGCGGCAGGCGCCATCGGCAAAGGCATTGCGCAGGTAATTGTTGAAGTCCACGACGGGCTTGAGGGTCAGGCGTTTGTCGACCTCGAACAGGTCGGCGATCAGGTGTTGTTCGGCGCTCACTCGGTATCCTCGCGTGGTGGGGCATGCATCGGCGGGCACAATACCAGCCGACGCACGCTTGGACCAACGCTGATTGAGGCTGCTAGCCCCTGGTAATACCAGCTTTGATCACTTGAAGGTGCAGTCCGCAGGGTTGGCAGACTTGCAGAAGTTGTTACTCCAGTTACCTTTTGCCGGTTGTTTGGACGCTTTGAGCTGCATGCGAGCGCCGCCACGTTCATCGGCTTCGTAATCGCAGAGCACGGCACCCTCTTTGATTTTTACAGCGGTGAACTTGAACGTCTTCAGGTCGTGTTCGTCGGCCATCGGGTTTTCGCCCGTCCAGCCCCCGGCTGCCATGTAGGCAAAGCCGGTGCCCTCGGGCTTCTGGGTGACTGTCGAGGCTTCAGGGCAGGATTGGGCGACGGCCTGGCCGGCAACCAGCAGCAGGGCGACAGCAGGGAACAGCGTGAACTTGAGCATTTACGGATACCTTGGCGATTGGATGAGGTAGCCATGCTATTGAAACGGCTGTCCCGCCATAATTGGCAGTTGCGCATAGAGGCTGTGGGACGAGTCGCCAGCACAGGTCAGGCAGGGCCTTTAAATCAGGGGAGTTGGTTTTTTTTCTCGCAGCGGCGCCAGCACTGCCTTACTCTGGCGGCCTTATTGGCACATGCCGTTTTGTCGAGGACACAGAGTTTGAGCAACAAGTACCCCTACACCGCCACCGTCACTGTTAGCTGCGAGGACCGTGGCGGCGACGTCGAGGCTTCGGAAAACACCAACCAGCGCATAGGCCTGGAGGCGGTGACCGAAACCCTGAAAAAGGTGCATTTCGTCGGTACGCTCGCGGCCCCGGAAAAACCCGCCTCGCACATCTGCGTCACCTTGGACAACGGCCTCACCTATTACGGCCCGATCGTCAACGGCCATGCCGAGCTCGAAGGCGGCTGGATCGCCTTTGAATGCGACATGCTGACCCCCGAAGAGCTGGGCCTGTAACGCCTAACCCAGTTCTGCCAGGCACTGTTCGAGGATATCCAGGCCTTCCTCGAGCACCTGCGGCTCGGTGGTCAGCGGCGCCAACAGGCGGATGATATGCCGCGCCTTGCCGCTTGGCATCAGCAACAACCCCTTGCTGCGAGCGCTTTCCAGCACCTTCGCCAATTGCGCGGGCGCCGGGCTGCCGTCGGCGTTGACCAATTCGATACCGCGCATCGCACCAATGCCGGTCAAGCGCCCGACAAAGCGGCTCAGCCCTGAAGCCTTCCAGTGCGCATGGCGCCTGACGATGGCTTGTTCCTGGCGTTCTCCCCAGGTGGCAAGGTTGGCATCGGTCATCTGCGCAAGGCTGGCCAGCGCTGCTGCACAGGCAATCGGGTTGCCCGAATAGGTGCCACCCAGCCCGCCCTTGGGCAACGCGCCCATCAGTTCTGTGCGCCCCACCAATGCCCCCAGCGGCATGCCGCCAGCGATGCTCTTGGCCAGCAATAGCAGGTCAGGCTCGATGCCAAGCCGAGGGAAGGCGAAGCGCTGGCCGGTGCGGCCGAAGCCGGACTGGATCTCGTCGATGATGATCAGGATGCCGTGCTCGTCGCAAAAGCGCCGCAGCGCCTGGGCGAACGCCGGGTCCAGCGCGAGGAAGCCGCCTTCGCCCTGGACCGGTTCAACAATGAACGCAGCCACGTCTTCCACCGCCAATTCCACGCTGAACAGGCGCTCCATGGCCTTGAGCGCCTGCTCGCAGGTGACCCCGGTGTCGGCACTGGGGTAGGGCAGGTGATAGACCGGCCCGGGCAGCTCGCCGACGCGCTGCTTATAGGGCGCGACCTTGCCATTGAGGTTGAGGGTGGCCAGGGTGCGGCCGTGGAAAGCGCCGTCAAAGGCGATGATGGCGCGCTTGCCGGTGGCGCCGCGGGCGACCTTCAGGGCGTTTTCTGCCGCTTCGGCACCGCTATTGGTGAGCATGCCCGCCAGCGGGTAGCTCAACGGCACGAAGCTGCGCAGTTGCTCCATCAGGTCCAGATAAGGGCCGTGGGGCGCTGCGTTGAAGGCGTAGTGGGTCAGGCGCGTGGCCTGTTGCTGGATGGCTTCGACCACAGCCGGGTTGCAGTGGCCCAGGTTGAGTACCCCGATACCGCCAACAAAGTCGATGTAACGCTTGCCGGTCGTGTCCCAGACTTCGGCATTGCGGCCATGGGAAAGTGTGATTGGGTGAACGATGGCGATGGATTGACTGATACTTTCCTGGTTCATGTGCACGCGGGCCTTGTTCGAGTTTGTTTATATCCAAACGCGCGGCGGGGTTGCACTGCAAACGAATTAATGGATTGCGATCATTCCTTGGATTCGCGAAGTTGTGCTTGCTGTTGATCATTGGTGCAAGCCTGTACCGCCCCCATCGCAGGCTGGCGCCAGCTCCCACAGGAATCTGCAGGCATCAATATCGCGGCTCTGCACGGCCCCTGTGGGAGCTGGCGCCAGCCTGCGATGAGGGCGGTACAGGCTTATGCGTACTCGTCCGCCACCCGTTCGCCAATCCACTGCACGAATGCGCGCACCTTGGGCACTTCGGCAGCGTGTTCGGCATGGGCCATGAAATGCCGGCCATTGCTGGCCACCGGGTGGTCCCAGGCGATCACCAGCTTGCCTTCGGCCAGCTCCTCGGCCACCAGGTAGCGCGGGATGAGCGCAATACCGCAGCCGGCAATAGCGGCGCGGATGCACAGGTAGAACGTGTCGAAGCGTGGCCCGTGGTAGCTGTTCTGGCTATGCAGGCCCAAACCCAGAAACCACTCATGCCAGGCCTCGGGGCGCGAAGCGCATTGCAGCAGGCGGTGCGCAGTCAGCGCCTCGGCGCTGGTAAAGCGTTGCTGGGCCAGCACCCCAGGCGCGCACACCGGCACCACGGTTTCGCTGAACAGCTCGATGCAAGTTGCCCCCGGCCAGGTGCCCTGGCCAAAAAAGAAGGCGATGTCGGCCTTGGCCTGCACCAGGTCGAACGGCTCCAGTTCGTTGCGAATGTCCAGGTGAATGCGTGGGTGGCGCTCGCCAAAGCCCTTGAGCCGAGGTACCAGCCAACGCGCTCCGAAGGTTGGCTGGGTGGCGATGCGCAGCACTTCGGTCTCATCGCCGTAGCTGAGGATGTAGCGGCTGGAAATATCGATCTGGGTGAGGATCTTGTTCACTTCGGCCAGGTACAGCGCGCCAGCCGGCGTCAGGTGCAGGCGCCGGCGGATACGCTGGAACAGCGGGTGCGCAAGCATGTCCTCCAGTTGCGCCACCTGCTTGCTCACCGCGCTCTGGGTCAGGTGCAGTTCCTGGGCTGCGCGGGTGAAGCTCAGGTGCCGGGCAGCGGCTTCGAAGCACTGCAGGGCGGTGGTGGACGGCATCAGGCGTTTGGACATGGCAGTGCGTTAACCCGGCAAAATGGAAGGAGTTCATTCGCTATTGGAATGATGTGCTTCGAAAAGGTCGTTTGTTGACCTTGCCTCATAGATTAATACTGATCTGCGTCAACCATGACAACCGGTCATGCGAAGAGGAGGGCAACACCGCTACCGGCGTTATACAAAAACAACAAAGTAGTTATCCGACTTACAGAATTCTGCTTCAACTTTCAGCCGTCGGTACGGCGGCCGACCCATTCGAGGGTTCCCCATGGTATCGCCCAACAACAAGAAACAGCGTTCCCTGCAACACGGCCTGACCTCCCGTCAGGTGTCGATGATTTCCATCGCCGGCATCATTGGCGCGGGGTTGTTCATCGGCTCCTCCAATGCCATCGCCACCGCTGGTCCGGCCATCCTGATCTCCTACGCAATGACCGGCCTGCTGGTGCTGCTGGTAATGCGCATGCTCGGCGAAATGGCCATCGCCAACCCCAACAGCGGCTCGTTCTCCACCTACGCATCCGAAGCCATCGGCCCATGGGCCGGGTTCACCATTGGCTGGCTGTACTGGTGGTTCTGGGTGTTGATCATCCCGGTCGAGGCCATTGCCGGGGCCGATATCCTGCATGCGTGGTTCCCTGAAGTGCCGTCGTGGCTGTTCGCATTCCTGATCATGCTGGTGCTGTCGTGCTCCAACCTGATCAGCGTGAAGAACTTCGGTGCCTTCGAGTACTGGTTCGCATTGGTCAAGGTGGTTGCGATCATCGCCTTCATCGTGGTCTGCAGCCTGGCAGTGTTAGGTTTCTGGCCGCTGGCCGAGGTGTCGGGCGTCAGCCGGCTGTGGGATAGCGGCGGGTTCATGCCCAATGGCTTTGGCACGGTGCTGGGTGGGGTGCTGATCACCATCTTCTCGTTCTTTGGTGCCGAGATCGTCACCATCGCCGCAGACGAAACCGCCAACCCGAAAGAGAAGATTCGCCGTGCCACCAACCTTGTGGTGTATCGCATTGCCATCTTCTACCTGGCGTCCATCTTCCTGGTGGTATCGCTGGTGGCCTGGAACGATCCCGAACTCAAGGCGGTAGGTTCGTTCCAGCGTGTGCTCGAGGTGCTCAACGTGCCGGGTGCCAAGCTGCTGGTGGATATCGTGGTGCTGGTGGCGGTAACCAGTTGCATGAACTCGGGGTTGTACACGGCTTCGCGGATGCTCTATTCGCTGGGTGCGCGCGGGCAGGCGTTGAGCATGACCAAACGTATCTCCGGCGCTGGCGTGCCCACGGTGGCGGTGATTTTCTCGACCTTGGCAGGCTTTGCCGGGTGCCTAGTGAACTATGTGTTCCCTGGCAAGGTGTTTGGCTTCCTGCTGTCGACCACAGGCGCCATCGCTTTGCTGGTGTACCTGGTGATCGCTGTGTCGCAACTGCGCATGCGTGCCCGTGCAGAGCGTGAAGGGCGTACGCCTGAGCTGAAGATGTGGCTATTCCCGTGGCTGACGTGGCTGGTGATCGGCACGATTGTCATGGTGCTGGGCTACATGCTGTTCAGCGATGCGTACCGCTATGAAACGCTGATGACTGCCGGGGTGACGTTGTTCATCTTGCTGGTGTCGTTGACCCAGCGGCGGGGCAAGGTGGGGGCAGTCCAGGCCGTTTGAGACAGCGGGGGCCGCTTTGCGGCCCATCGCGGCACAAGGCCGCTCCTACAGGGGAATGCGTTTTCTGTGGGAGATCACCCAGCCCTTCCGGGCTGCGCTGCCGCGCAGAGAACCGGGCAACGTGGGAGCGGGCTTGCCCCGCGATGCGATGTTGGCAGTGCTATCGCTATCGCGGGGCAAGCC
>NZ_JABWRG010000027.1:0-51053 GCF_014268825.1 Pseudomonas sp. SWRI51
GCCCCAGGATCTGACATCAGGCTGACATCGCCGGGGCCGCTACGCGCCCCTTTCGCGACACAAGGCCGCTCCTACGCTAATCAGGTCGGGAAAGGGAGCCAGTGTCTTATTAATGTCATGTTGCAGTCATAGGATTGACCTTGATCTGACATTTTCTTCAAGGATGACTGCCCCATGCGTCGCGTCGTATTCAACCAGAAAGGCGGTGTAGGCAAGTCCAGCATCGCCTGCAACCTGGCAGCCGCCAGTGCAGCCGAGGGCTATCGAACCCTGCTGGTGGACCTCGACCCACAAGCCAACGCCAGCTACTACCTGACAGGCCTCGGCGCCGACGCCATTGGCCCTGGCATTGCCGACTTCTTCCGCCAGACGCTTGCGCCGAACCCCGCCACCGGCAAGAAGCACCGCGCGGTAATCACCGAAACCCGCTACGCCAACCTGCACCTGATCAGCGCCAGCGCCGAGCTTGCCGACCTGCAAGGCAAGCTTGAGAGCAAATACAAGATCAACAAGCTGCGCAAGCTGCTGGTGGAGTTGTCGGCGGACTACGAACGCATCTACATCGACACCCCGCCAGCGCTGAATTTCTATACCTTCAGTGCGCTGGTTGCCGCCGAGCGCTTGCTGATCCCCTACGACTGCGACAGTTTCTCGCGCCAGGCCCTGCTCAGCGTGATGAGCGAGGTCGAGGAACTGCGCCAGGACCACAACCCGGCGCTTGAGGTAGAAGGCATCGTTGTCAACCAGTTCGCCGCGCGCACCGCCCTGCACAAGACCTTGGTCGAGCAGCTACGTGCCGAGGGGCTGCCGGTACTGCCGGTGTACCTGAGCAGCTCGATCAAGATGCGCGAATCGCACGAGGCCGGCGTACCGCTGGTGCATCTGGCGCCACGGCACCGCCTGGCCCTGGAGTTCGTGCAACTGCTGGACGTGCTGGAGCGGGCCGCCTGAACAAAGGACTAGCGCAGCAGTTCCTGGATTTTCGCCGTCAACGTATCCAGGTCGAACGGCTTGGCCAGAATGGGCGCACGCTTGGCAATGGGGCTTCCGGACTCAAGGATTTCAGCCGGGTAACCGCTGATGAAAATCACCTTGAGGTCTGGGCGCAACTTGACCGCAGGCTCGGCAATCTCGACCCCGGAAATACCGCCTGGCAAGCGAAAGTCGGTGACCATAAGGTCCAAGTGCGGCTTGCTGGCCAGAATGGCGAACGCTTCTTCGCCGTTTTCGGCCACCAGCACGTGGTAACCCTCACCCGCCAGGTAATCCCGCAAAATCATGCGTATCGCTGGCTCGTCCTCGACGATCAGGACCACATCTTGTGCATCTTCACTCATGACAACGCCTTCGAATTCAAAAGGATGGCTATCAGACCCCAGGCTTACACAGAGGTTGCCTGGGCCTGGTCGCTTTGCTGCAGCAACACCGGCCGCGGCAGGTAGACACTGAACGTGGAGCCCTGCCCCTCAGCGCTGTCCACCTGAATACGGCCGCCGTGTGCCAGCACGATCTGCTCGGAAATGTACAAGCCCAGGCCCAGCCCGCCACTGGCCTGATGGGCGGCAACCCGCTCGAACTGCTGGAAAATCCGCTGCTGGTTGTGCGCGCTGATGCCAATGCCCGAATCCTTGACCTGAACGCAGGCCATGCCACCCTCTTCGAACACGCGCACCTGCACAGGTTTGCGGTCGCCATAGCGCAGGGCGTTGGACAACAGGTTGGCGAGCACCTGCTCGATGCGAAATTCATCCCACTCGCCCTGCAACGCCTCGCACTGGGTCAGCTCGATGTAGGTATCCAGCGCGCCGGCCTGGGCGGCGAAGTTGGCCACCAGCCCTTTTACCAGTTGGGCAAGGTCGAACGCCTTGGGCCGGATAGACAGCTTGCCAGTGCGGATGCGCGACACATCGAGCATGTCCTCGACCAGGCGAATCAGGCTGTTGATCTGCCGCTCGTCACGCTCGACCATGGCCCGCAGCTTGTCCTCGCTGAACGCCGCCAGATTGCCCCGCGACAGGTGCATGCGCCGCAGCTGGGCTTCCAGAATCAGCCCGTTGAGCGGCGTACGTACCTCGTGCGAGACGATCGACATGAAGTCGTCGCGCATGCGCACCGCACGCTCCAGCTCACCACGGGCGGTCTGCAACTGGGCCAGCAGCTTTTCCTGCTCGGCGCGGCTGCGCTCAAGGTCTTGCAACTGACGGTCAAGGGCCTTGCGCTGGCGGAACAGGTCGACGAACACCGATACCTTGCTCTTCACCGCCAGGGTATCCAGGGGCTTGTGCAGAAAGTCGACCGCGCCGCTCTCGTAGCCTTTGAACGCGTAGTTCATTTCGCGCCCGGCAGCACTGACGAACACGATGGGGATGTTGCGGGTTTTCTCAGTGCCACGCATCAGCTCTGCCAGCTCGAAGCCGTTCATGCCCGGCATCTGCACATCAAGGATGGCCAGGGCGAACTCGTGCTCGAGCAACAACGACAGCGCTTGCTCTGCCGACAGGGCCTGGTGCACTTCGCGGTCAGGCCCCTGGATCAAGGCGTCGAGGGCCAGCAGGTTCTCTGGCAGGTCGTCGACGATCAGCAGTTTGGCGATAGTATGACTCAGCATGCGCTTGGGTCCAGAGTAGCGAGCAACTGCCCGATACCGCTCAATGAAAGTATGTGGTCCGGGCTGTGCAGGGCCAGTGCGGCCTCCGGCATCAGCGCAACCTGTGCGTCGCGGGGGTCCTGGACGATAGTCCGGCCGCCGCTTTGTTTGATGTATAAAAGCCCTCGGGCGCCGTCTTCGTTGGCCCCGGTCAGCAGCACGCCAAGCAGGCTTGGACCATACGCGTCGGCTGCGGATTCAAACAGAAAATCAATCGCCGGTCGCGAAAAATGCACCGGGTCTTCCTGGCTTAGCGACAGGGTGAAGTCACGCTCCACCGACAGGTGATAACCCGGCCCGGCTACATAGACCACACCGTTTTCAATACGTGCCTTGTCCACGGCCTCAAGCACCGGTCGCGCCAGGCGCCGCTGCAGCACCTCGGCAAGCTGGCTGTCGCGGCCCTCAGGCAGGTGCAGCACACACAGCACCGGCAGGCTGAAACCCTGGGGCAGCGCGCCGAGCACGCTGAACAGCGCCGAGACGCCCCCGGCCGAGGCCCCGATCACAACCGCTCGAATGCCGTTCATGACTTGCGGTAGATCCGCTCAGGCCTGACCAGCGGCTCGAAGCGCTCGCCATAAGCCGAGAAATCCACCGACTCCTTGCTGCCCAGCACCAGAAAGCCTCGGTGGCACAGCGATTCATGGAACAGCCCGAACGCGCGGTCCTGCAACGTCTTGTTGAAATAAATCAGCACATTGCGGCACGACACCAACTGGGTTTCGGAAAACACGCTGTCGGTGGCCAGGCTGTGGTCGGCGAAGGTCACGTTTTCGCGCAGCGTGCTGTCCATGATGGCGTTGCCATAAGCGGCCGTGTAGTACTCGGCAAAGTCGCGACGGCCGCCGGCCTTGCGGTAGTTTTCCTCGTACTCGCCCATGCGCTCCAGTGAATAGATGCCTTGCTTGGCACGCTCCAGCGAGTGCGGGTTGATGTCGGTGGCATAGATGATGGTGCGTTCGAGCAGCCCTTCCTCGCGCAGCAGGATGGCCATCGAGTACACCTCCTCGCCCGTGCTGCAGCCGGCAATCCACACCTTGATCGAAGGCCAGGTGCGCAGCAGCGGCACCACTTCGTTGCGCAGCGCCAGAAAATGCCCAGGGTCGCGGAACATCTCGCTGACCGGGATCGTCAGGTACTGCAGCAGCTCCATGAACATGCCCGGGTCGTGCAGCACCTTCTCTTGCAACGCAGTCACTGTGCGGCAATCGAACTGGCGCAGGGCGTGAAGGATCCGGCGCTTGATCGAAGCGCCGGAGTAATCGCGAAAATCGTAGCTGTACTTGAGGTAGATCGCCTCGATCAACAGCCGGATTTCAATGTCGGTATTGCGTTCACTGGTCAAGATTTCAAATTCGCTCCAATTGCGGCAGCCACACGCGGATCAACGAGAACAAGCGGTCCAGGTCGATCGGTTTGGCCAGGTAATCATTGGCGCCAGCCTGCAGGCAGCGTTGCTGGTCGTCTTTCATCGCCTTGGCGGTCACCGCGATGATCGGCAGCTTGCGCCAGCGCGGTTGCTGGCGGATAAGCCGGGTGGCCTCGTAGCCGTCCATTTCCGGCATCATCACATCCATCAGCACCAGGTCGATATCATCATTGGCCTCCAGCACTTCGATAGCCTCGCGGCCGTTACGGCCGATTTCGACGATAGCGCCTTTGTGCTCCAGCGCGCTGGTCAGGGCGAAGATGTTACGTACGTCGTCGTCCACCAGCAGAATCTTGCGCCCTTCAAACACCTTGTCACGGCTGCGCGCGGTTTTGAGCATGCGCTGGCGTTCGTTGGACAACTGCGCCTCGACCTTGTGCAGGAACAACGTCACTTCATCGAGCAGCCGCTCAGGCGAGCGTGCGCCCTTGATGATGATCGACCGCGAGTATTTCAGCAGGTCGGTTTCTTCTTCACGGGTCAGGTTGCGCCCGGTATAGACGATGACCGGCGGGAAACTGCGGATGTCTTCGGCCGTCATGCGCTTGAGCAGCTCGTTGCCGAGCATGTCCGGCAGCTTGAGGTCGATGATCATGCAGTCGTAGATGTTCTCGCGCAGCAGGTCCAGCGCGTCCTGGGCCATGCCCACGGCGGTGATCTCGATGTCATCGTCGCCAATCAGGCGGGCGATGCTTTCGCGCTGCAGGTCATCGTCCTCGACCAGCAGGATACGCTTGAGCTTCTGGGTAAGCTTGGCTTCCAGACGCGCGAACACTTCCTTGAGCTCTTCGCGGCTGGTGGGCTTGACCGCATAGCCGACCGCGCCCATGTGCATGGCGGCCTCGACGCGGTCCTCGACCGAGATGATATGCACCGGAATGTGCCGGGTGCCGGCCTGCTCTTTCAGACGTTGCAGCACGGTCAGGCCGGAGTGGTCCGGCAGGCGCATATCGAGCAGGATCGCATCAGGCAGGTATTGTGCGGCCAGCTCGAAACCGTCGTCGGCGGCGTGCGCCACCAGGCAGCTGTAGCCCAGTTCGTGGGCCAGGTCGTAGAGGATGCGGGCAAAGTTCGGCTCGTCCTCGATTACCAGGATGCAGCGGTTGCTGAAAGGCGCCAGTTCCCGGTCATCGGCAAAGGCTGGGGCCACTCGCTCGGTGCGCGCAGGCTGGGTGACCTGCGGCGCCGGCGGCAGCGTGTCCACTGCTGGGCGCAGGCTCAGCACCTCGTTGGCTTCATCGCCAGCTTCGTAGCGTTCTGGCAATACCAGGCTGAACACACTGCCTTGGCCGGGGCTGCTGTCGACGTTGATCTGCCCGCCCAGCAGGTGCGCGAGGTCTCGGGAGATCGACAGGCCGAGGCCGGTACCGCCATAACGGCGGTTGCTGGTGCCATCGACTTGGTGGAAAGCGCCGAACACGGCTTCATGCTGGTCGGCTGCGATGCCAATGCCGGTGTCGCGCACGGCAAAGACCAGGCCGTGGCCAACCTGGTGGCTGATATGCAGGCTGACCTGGCCACGCTCGGTGAACTTGATGGCGTTGGACAGCAGGTTCTTGAGGATCTGCTCCAGGCGCTGGCGGTCGGTGAACAAGGTAGCCGGCAGCGGCTGTTCAAGCTGCACGGCAAAATTCAGGCCTTTGTCGCGGGCCAGCGGCAGGAACATGCTCTGCAGGCCTTCGACCAGGCGCTGCAACGGCGTGGTTTCGGGGCGTACCTCAAGCTTGCCGGCTTCGACCTTGGCAATGTCGAGAATATCGTTGATCAGGTTGAGCAGGTCGTTGCCTGCCGAATAGATGGACTCGGCGAACTTGATCTGCTCCTGGCTCAGGTTGCCCTCGCCGTTCTCGGCCAGCAGCTTGGCCAGAATCAGCGAACTGTTGAGCGGCGTGCGCAGCTCGTGGGACATGTTGGCAAGGAATTCAGACTTGTACTTGCTGGAGCGTTGCAGGTCGTCGGCGCGGGCCTGCAGCTCGACCTGGGCGCTGTTCAGCTCGCTGTTCTTGCGGTCCAGCGCCTCGGTGCGCTCGGCCAGTTGCTCGTTGGTCTGCTCAAGCTCGGCCTGCTGGGTTTCCAGGTAGGCTTGAGATTCCTTGAGCACCCGCGACTGTTCCTCAAGCTCTTCGTTGGCAGTTTTGAGCTCTTCCTGCTGCACTTGCAGCTCTTCGTTGAGCTGCTGGGTTTCGGCGAGCACTTCTTGCAGGCGCTGGCGGTAGCGCGCGCTTTCTATCGACAGGCCAATGTTGTCGGAAACCCGCTCAAGCAGCTCGCCATCGCGCTCGTGCAGCGGGCGCAACAGGCCAAGTTCCAACACACCGTTGATGCGGCCGTTTTCCTGCACCGGCATCAGCAAGCCGCTGCGTGGCAGGCCCGACCCCAGGCCCGTGCTCAGGCGGTAGTAATCTTCTGGCAGGTTCTCCAGGCGCAGCAGGCGCCCCTGCGTTGCTGCCTGGCCCAACAGGCCTGCGTGTTCACCCACTTGCTGGTTGCGCGTCTGCTGTTCGGGGTCCAGGCCGTAACTGGCCACCCGCACCAGTTTGCCGTGGTCGTCACGCACATACAGCGCACCGACCACACTGCCCAGGTAGCTTGCAAAGAACCGCAGCACGCTTTCGCCCAGCAACGGCAGGGTCTGCTGGCCCAGTACCTGCTCGGCAAGCTGGGTTTGCCCGGCGCGCAGCCAGGCCTGGTGCTCCAGGCGCTCGGCTGCGCGCTGCTGGGCCTGCATGTTCGCCACATAGCTGTCGGACAGCGCCAGCAAGTCGCGCCGGCCCAGGTAAGCCAGCAAAGCACTCAGCGTAACGATAAACAGCACGAAACCGGTCATGGCGGTGACGGTGACGTTGTTTACCGTCTGGTTGCGCGACATGCGCAGCTGTTGCTCGGTATCGATCAGGCCGTCGAACTCCTTGCGGATTTCATCGGTAATGCGCTTGCCGCGGCCATTGCCGATGGACGCCTGATAATCGCCGTTGGTGCGGCGCTGGGCGATCATCTCGCTGCCAAATTCGTTCCAGGCGCGCTGCAACGCCACCAGGCGGTCGATACGGTCGACCTGCTGCGGGTTATCGATAACCAGACCGCGCAAACTGTCGAGGCTGCTGAAAATACGCGGCTTGGCCACCTCGTAGGGGTCGAGAAAGCGCTCGTCGCCGGTAATCAGGAAGCCACGCATGCCGGTTTCCATATCGATCGACAGCTTGACCGTCTCGTTGGCATTGCCGATCACTCGATCGGTATGCTCGACCCATTGCATGGCCGACAGCAGGTAGTTGATGACCGCGACAAACGCCACGGCCCCCAGAAGCCCCACTCCCAGGGGCAGGCCGACGTTGCGGCTGAGCAGCTTGCGAAAGCTGCGTTGATCCATCGAGGCTGCTTGAATCATCTGATTGACGCCCGAGCGAAAAAAGTCCGTTGAACAGTGTTGGCGGTTACTTCTTGTATGAATTGCCCCACGCCACACCGGCCGGTGAATACAGCGAGTTTAACCAGCTTTGCCGGCGCTGACAGGGCATTTAGCCAGTATTTGAATGTGGTGTGAGGCAATCGTTCCATCTATTTGCATGGCCCGGTAAGCTTGGGAACTTATGCCCGCGCGGTGTGCACAGAGTAGAGACCATTCATTGATACAGGACCCAAACATGCTTCTACTGGTAGTCGAGGATGACGACATCGTTCGCATGCTGATTGTCGAAGTGCTTGAAGAGCTGGACTACACGGTGCTTGAGGCTGAAAATGCGGGCGCGGCGCTGACTATTCTGCAGGACCCGGACCAGCCACTGGCCTTGCTGATGACAGACATCGGGTTGCCCGACATGTCCGGCCACGAGCTGGCCGCGCGGGCACGCCAGCTGCGGCCGTCGCTACCTGTACTGTTTGCCAGCGGCTATGCCGAGAACGTCAATGCTGCCGATGGTATGCACGTCATCGGCAAACCTTTCACCATCGATCAGCTGCGCGACAAGGTGGTCGGTATTCTCGCCGCGGCCTGACGCCGCAAACTCATGCTTAAATAAGGGCCTTTTCGCGCGAGGCCCTTCTACATGCCCCATCTTCTGGCCATCGGCCATCGTTGGCCCGAGCTGCAGGCTTGCAGTGCAAGCGGGCACTTGCTCGACATCCTCAAAGGCTTTATCGCCCAAGGCTGGCACGTAAGCTTTGCCTGCCCCGCCGAGCCTGCGGCACACCACGTGAGCCTCGCAGAGCTGGGCATCAGCACGCAAAACCGCATGGATGACAGCGCTTGGGCCCGCTTACCGGCTGCTGATGCGGTACTGTTCGACCGCTTCTCAGGCGAAGAGCGCTTCGGCCAGCAGGTGCGCCAACAATACCCCAACGCACTGGGCATGCTGCTGACCAGCGGCCTTGAAAGCCTGTGCCAGGCGCGCCAGCAGTTGCTGCGCACGCGCCTGGTCGAAGGCTTGGACCCGAATGATTTCCGCACCCTGTTCGCAACCCCAGGGCCCGAGCTGTACCGGCATATGGCGCCCTCTGCGACCACCCAGCGCGAGCTGGCGGCGGTCTGGCGTTGCGACCTTGCACTGGTCGGCAGCGAGGTCGAGATCGACCTGCTGATCAACGGCTTTGGCGTACCGGAATACCTGCTGCACCACTGCCCACCGGTGGTTGAAGCGTCTGCCAACCCTCGCCCGTATGCCGAGCGGGCGAATTTCGTCAGCGTGGGCGACTTCGCCGACCCTGCGCACTTTGATGCCCTGTTGTGGATCCGCCACAACCTGTGGCCGATGCTGCGCAGGCAGTTGCCGCAGGCGCAGCTTCATCTATATGGCGCCAATCCATCCGCCAAGGCACTGGCGCTGCATCATCCCGATGATGGCTTGCATGTGCTGGGCCCGCTGGCCGATGCAACCGACGTCATGAGCCAGGCAAAGGTGTGCCTGGCGCCGCTACGCTTTGGCGCCGGAGTTGACAGGCAATTACTTGAGGCGTTGCGCTGCGCGACGCCGAGCGTGACCACCCCACTTGGGGCGCAGGGTTTTGGCGGCCAGCAAGCATGGCCTGGCAGCATCGAAGGCACCGCCGAAGGGCTGGCCAAGGCCGCTGCGCAGTTGTATGCCGATCAAGGCCTGTGGCAGCGGGCGCAGGATGCCTGCACGCCGCTACTGCGCAGGGGCTTCGACCCGGTTCGCCAGCGCGCGGCGCTGATCGGGCGGGTCGAGCACAGCCTCGGGCACCTGGATGACCTGCGGCTGTTCAACTTCACCGGGGCGATGTTGCGCCGCTCGCCCCAGGGCTGAAAGGGCCTGTCAGAGCTTGGTCGAGCGCGCAGCCCCACTGCGTGCCTTGGCCATGGCGGCCAAGCGCACCGCTACGTTGGCCGCCCCATAACCCGCATACCCGCCTTTACGTTGCAAGATCTCGAAGAAGAACCGCCCCTCGAACGGCTCGGTATAGACGTGGAACAGCTCGCCGCCTTGGGCGTCACGGTCATACAGCACGTTGTAGTACGCCAGTTCGCTGAGAAACTCGTCATCGAAATCAAAGCGTGCGGCCAGGTCATCGTAGTAATTCAGCGGGATCTCCAGCAACGGCACCCCGGCCTCTTTGGCCCGTGCCACTTCGCGGAAGATATCAGCACAATCGAAGGCGATATGGTGTACGCCCGAGCCCCGGTAGCTGTTCAGCGCGTGGGCGATGGCGGTATTGCGGTTCTCCGAAATGTTCAGCGGCACCCGCAACGTGCCGCAGTGGCTGCGCAGGGCTCGGCTCTTTACCAGCCCGTACGGGTCAGGCAGCACCACTTCATCGTCGGCGGTGAAGTCAAACAGGCTCTTGTAGAACAGCACCCAACTGTCCAGCGCTTCAGCAGGCAGCGCCAGCGCCATATGGTCGATACGCTGCAACCCGCCGCTTGCAGGGGCTGCGGTGTCCAGGCGGAAGTCGGTGTCGTAGATGGTCGGGCCACTGCCGTCAGGCTGCACCAGGTACAACAGGCTGCCATCCGGGGCACGCACTGCTGGGATCTCACGCTCGTTAGGGCCAACCAGGCCCCGGAACGGCTGCCCCCGGTAGGCAGTCGCACGTTGCAGCGCGGCGTTGCCGTCCTTGACCCGCAAGGCGGTGGCGCACAGCGACGGGCCATGGGCTTCGAAGAAGTTGTGGGCAAACGAATAGGGTTCTGCATTGAGCACGATATTGATATCACCCTGGCGCAGCAGGCTCACGGCCTTGCTGCGGTGCCCGCCGGCCTCGGCAAAGCCCAGGCGCTTGAGCCATGACCCCAACCGCGCACCCACCGCCTCATCGACGGCAAACTCCAGAAACTCGACGCCGTCGTAACTGCTGGCCGCAGCCGGGGCGAACAGCACGCCCGCCTCGACCTGATGGGCTTCGCGTTGCAGTTGCAAACGGGTCTTTTCTTCCAGGTACAGCAACGAGCGCAAGCCGTCGGCGGCATTTTGCCGAGGGGGCGCGGCACGGAAACCATCATTGAAGATTTCCAGCGACAGCGGCCCGCGGTAGCCGGTTTGCAGAATCGGCGCCAAAAAGCCCGCCAGGTCCATTTCGCCCTGGCCAGGGAAGCAGCGGAAATGCCGGCTCCACTCCAGCACGTCCATGGCCAGGATCGGCGCATCGGCCATCTGCACAAAGAAGATCTTGTCGCCGGGGATGTCGCGAATGGCCGCCGGGTCGCCCTTGAGCGACAAGGTGTGGAAGCTGTCCAGAATCACCCCCAGCGCCGGGTGGTCCGCCTGGCGCACCAGGTTCCACACCTGCTGGTAGGTATTGACGTGGCGGCCCCAGGCGAGCGCTTCGTAGCCAATCCGCAGGCCGCGCTTGCCGGCATGTTCGCCCAGCAGACGCAGGTCATCCACCAACAGTTGTTCATCGCCCAGGGCATCGGGCTGCACGTTGCTGCACACCAGCACCAGGTCCGTGCCCAGCTCCTGCATCAGGTCGAACTTGCGTTCGGCGCGGTCGAGGTTTTTCTGCTGGCGGTCGCGCCGGCAACCCTCGAAGTCACGAAACGGCTGGAACAAAGTGATGGCGATGCCAAGGTCAGCGCACATCTGGCGGATTTCGCGAGGGCTGCCGGCGTAGTACAGCAGGTCGTTTTCGAAGATCTCGACGCCGTCAAAGCCTGCGGCGGCGATGGCTTCGAGCTTCTCTGGCAGGGTGCCGCTGAGGGAAACGGTGGCAATCGAACGCTGCATGGGGGAGTTCCTTGTTATTGGGAGTCGCACGGCGCCGCACACCTGCGCGCGGACCGGGCCTTGTCACCTGGCAAGATCGATTATTCGCAGGTAAAGTCACCCTCGCAATGTACTTTGTACGAAACAGTTAGTTTTTGTTCGATAACCGCACAAAACCGGTTTCAACGAATTGATTCACTCATCCCCGTGAAC
Source organism: Pseudomonas sp. SWRI51 (assembly GCF_014268825.1). Lineage (NCBI taxonomy): Bacteria > Pseudomonadati > Pseudomonadota > Gammaproteobacteria > Pseudomonadales > Pseudomonadaceae > Pseudomonas > Pseudomonas sp. SWRI51. Next base: position 11,450 of record NZ_JABWRG010000027.1, read on the forward strand.
AACCATGATCACCAGTTGCAGGCCCCTCGCCCAATTTGCTGCCACGCAGGTACTGGGCAGGGCCTGTGACGCAAGGCCCAGTTTCACCACATAATAAGTTCAATAAAAACGGGTACCGACCTATGCACACCTCCCTCGCCCTGCGCTTCGCCTCGCCTCGTTCGTCTTCTCCCCACAGCCCGGGCCCAGCCGCGCCGCACAGCCGACGCGCCCGCTGATACCCGGAACCTGACAAGAACAACGGAGACAACATGGCCAAATCAAGCTCCCAAGCCAAGAAAGCCACTGCCAGCGGCTGGATCGGCTCTGCCCTCGAGTACTACGACTTCTTTATCTACGCCCAGGCGGCGGCGCTGATCTTCCCGCAGATCTTCTTCCCCTCCACTGACCCGAAAATGGCCATCATCGCTTCGCTGGCCACCTACGGCGTGGGCTACCTGGCCCGCCCGGTTGGCGCCATCGTGCTCGGCCACTGGGGTGATACCCGCGGACGCAAGAACGTACTGCTGCTGTGCATGTTCCTGATGGGCATCTCGACCATGGCGGTTGGCTTGCTGCCGACCTACAAGGACATCGGCCTGCTGGCCCCAGCGCTGTTGGTTGTGCTGCGTCTGGTGCAGGGCTTTGCGGTGGCCGGCGAGATTTCCGGGGCCAGCTCCATGATCATGGAGCACGCGCCGTTCGGGCGCCGTGGCTACTACGCAAGCTTCACCTTGCAGGGTGTTCAGGCCGGCCAAGTGATGGCGGCGGCGGTGTTCCTGCCGTTGGCCTACTTCATGCCGAGCGAGGCGTTCAACGACTGGGGCTGGCGCATTCCGTTCCTGATGAGCGCGGTGGTGCTGATTGCAGGCTTCATCATCCGTAAGGAAGTGCACGAGACGCCGGCCTTCGTCAAAGAGGAGAAGCAGGAGAAGGTGGCCAAGTCGCCGGTCAGCGAAGCGCTGCGACACAGCAGCCGGCACATGGTGCTGGTGATGTTCATGGCCTTGATGAACGTGATCCCGGTGGTGGCGACCATTTTCGGCGCAGCCTACGCGGTGCAGCCGGCCTATGGCATCGGCTTCGACAAGAGCGTGTACCTGTGGATCCCGGTGGTGGGCAACATCGTCGCGGTGCTGGTGATTCCGTTCGTTGGCAACCTGTCGGACAAGATTGGCCGCCGGCCGACCATGATCGCCGGCTGCCTGGGTTCTGGGCTGCTGGCGTTCGTCTATCTCTACGCGATCAGCATTCAGAGCGTGCCACTGGCATTCGCGGCTTCGATAGTGATGTGGGGCCTGGTGTACCAGGGGTACAACGCGGTGTTCCCAAGCTTCTACCCTGAGCTGTTCCAGACCCGCTACCGGGTTTCGGCGATGGCCATTGCGCAGAACATCGGCACCATGTTCACCGCCATGCTGCCGGCGCTGTTCGCCGCGGTTGCACCGCCTGGCTCGGACAACATTCCACTGGTGGTGGGTGGGCTGGCGTTCTTCATTACCTGCGTATGCGCGCTTGCGGCATACCTGGCGCCGGAGACCCATCGGCTGGCCATGGAAGACCTCGGTAACCCTAAAGCCAAGCCAATGGAGCGCGAGGCGTATGAGGCAAGCCGCAGGGAAAGTGCCAAGGTGGCTGTTAACTGAGGGTTGAAGTTGAATCAACTGAAGGGGCCGTGAGGGCCCCTTTTGTTTTGTGGGCATTTGCGCGCTTAGAAGCAAGAATCGCGCAGCGATCTTAGATGATTGTGGGAGCGGGCTTGCCCCGCGATGAGGCCGGCGGGCGGCGTTAGGCTGCCCTGGCCGACGCGATACCGGCTACCAGTGTTACAGCACATCACCATCCTCCTCGATGCCCTCCTCGGCCTCTGCCGCCTCGGTGGCATCTGCATCATTCAGCGGCGGCGAGGTGGGTTTTTGCGGGTCGTTGATATAAGGCACGCCACTGGGGCCCTGCTCTTCAAGGCCTTCGGTTTTGGGCTGCATGGTGCAATCCTCCTGCTGGTGTTCAGTTTGGAGGCGTCGCCCGGGGGAGTGGTTCAAAGCGCTTCGAGGCGCATGAAGACCACGCGCCGGCAGAACGATTCCAGCGCCAGGCCATCATAACCACACAGCCCACGGACGATGCCGAGGTATCCCGCATGACCCGACCCGATGACGCCTATATCGAATGGCTCGAAGCGCGCTCGATGCTGCGTGCCTCGCAGCAACGCGCCCTCACCTACGCCGGCCAGCCGCGGTTGTGGCAGAACGCCTATGCCGAGGCCCAGCCGCGCCGCGCCACCGAAATCGCCTCGGTGTGGCTGACGGTCTACCCAGACGCCATCATCGCGCCAGCAGGCAGCAGCGTGCTGGCGGCCCTCGGCAATGAAACGCTGTGGAAGCGGCTGTCGGAGCTGGGCATACAGGGCGTACACACCGGGCCGATCAAGCAATCCGGGGGCATCAGCGGGCGCCAGACCACGCCAAGCATCGACGGCAACTTCGACCGCATCAGCTTTGACATCGACCCGCTTTACGGCAGCGAACAGGAACTGGTGCAAATGAGCCGCCTGGCCGCAGCGCACAACGCCGTGACCATCGACGACCTGATCCCCTCGCACACCGGCAAGGGCGCCGATTTTCGCCTGGCGGAACTCGCCCATGGTTGTTACCCCGGGCTCTACCACATGGTCGAAATCCGTGAGGAAGACTGGCCCCTGCTGCCAGACGTACCCGCCGGGCGCGATGCGGTAAACCTGCCACCGGCCACCTGCGACGAGCTCAAGCTGCGCCACTACATCGTCGGCCAGTTGCAACGGGTGATTTTCTTCGAACCCGGCATCAAGGACACCGACTGGAGCGCCACGCCGCCCATCGTCGGCGTCGATGGCAAGACCCGGCGCTGGGTGTACCTGCACTATTTCAAGGAGGGCCAGCCCTCGCTGAACTGGCTCGACCCGACCTTCAGCGCCCAGCAGATGATCATCGGCGATGCCCTGCATGCCCTGGACTGCCTCGGCGCCCGCGGGCTGCGCCTGGACGCCAACGGCTTTCTGGGCGTCGAGGCGCGTGCCAACGGCCCGGCGTGGTCCGAGAGCCATCCGCTGTCGATCACCGGCAACCAGCTGATTGGCGGCATGATCCGCAAGGCCGGCGGCTTCAGCTTCCAGGAACTGAACCTGACCCTGGATGACATCGCCCAGATGTCCAAGGGCGGCGCCGACCTGTCCTACGACTTTATTACCCGCCCGGCCTATCAACATGCCCTGCTGACCGGTGATACCGAGTTCCTGCGCCTGATGCTCAAAGAGATGCACAGCTTTGGCATCGACCCCGCCTCGTTGATCCATGCGCTGCAAAACCATGACGAACTGACCGTCGAGTTGGTGCACTTCTGGACCCTGCACGCCCACGACATGTACCTCTACAAGGGCCAAAGCCTTCCCGGCAGCGTGCTGCGCGAGCACGTGCGCGAGGAAATCTACGAGCGCCTGTCGGGCGAGCACGCACCCTACAACCTGCGTTTCGTGACCAACGGCATCTCCTGTACCACGGCCAGCCTGATCACCGCAGCCCTGGGCATCCGCGACCTTGACCAGATCAGCGCCGCTGACCGCGACCTCATCCAGAAGGTGCACCTGCTGCTGGTGATGTACAACGCCATGCAGCCGGGTGTGGTCGCGCTGTCGGGCTGGGACCTGGTAGGCGCCCTGCCCTTGCCGGCGCAGGCGGTGGCCGAGCGCATGGCTGATGGCGATACGCGCTGGATCCACCGCGGCGGCTATGACCTGGCAAACCTTGCGCCAGAGGCCGAAGCCTCGCTGCGCGGCATGCCGCGCGCGCAAAGCCTGTACGGCAGCCTGGAAGAACAGTTGGAGCGGCCCGATTCGTTTGCCAGCCAGGTGAAAAAGCTGCTGGCCGTGCGCCAGGCCTACGGGATTGCTGCCAGCCGTCAGGTGCTGGTGCCAGAGGTGGTCAGCCCTGGGCTGCTGGTGATGGTGCACGAGCTGCCAGCGGGGCGTGGCACGCAGATCAGCGCGCTGAACTTCGGTGCCGAGCCGATCAGCGAAACGCTGCTGTTGGCGGGCTTCACGCCGGGGCCAGTGGTTGACATGATCAACGAGACGGTCGAGGGCGACCTGACTGAAGACGGCCAGTTGCTTATCAACCTCGACCCTTACGAGGCGCTGTGCCTGCGGATCGTCAACAGCAGCGGGCACGCCTGATGACGCCGCTTGCTACGGGTGCCGGAAGCGGGGCACTATGTCCTGTTGCCATCATTTGGCAGCGTTAAGCTTGGGGCTGGGCAAGTCGCTTTTGATTGTGTAGGAGCGGCCTTGTGTCGCGAAAGAGCTGCGAAGCAGCCCCAGCGATTCTGGTGGGTGCTCAGATCCTGGGGCTGCTCCGCAGCCCTTTCGCGACACAAGGCCGCTCCTACGCTGACCGCGTAGACGGCATCGATATGGGGATGGGCGAGCTCTGTGGGAGCTGAGATCTACCCATCAAGCCTCGGAAGGCTGCTTGCCAACCGGTGCATCAGGCTTGCCCCGGCCCGCTTCCTGGCGCCAGTGCAGGGCTATCAGGATCAGCGTCGGCACCCCGAGCATGGCGGTGATCAGGAAGAAGTTGTGGTAGCCGAACTTCTCCACCATCACCCCGGAATACCCGCCAATCAACCGCGGCAACAGCAGCATGATCGAGCTGAGCAACGCATACTGCGTGGCCGAGAACTTGAGGTTGGTCAGGCTCGACAGGTAGGCCACGAAGGCCGAGGTGGCCAACCCTGAACTGAGGTTGTCCAGCGAGATGGTGACCACCAGCATTTCGATGTTCGGGCCCATGTCAGCCAGCATCACGAACAGAATATTGGTAGCCGCCGATGCCGCCCCGCCAATGAACAGAATCGGCAAAATACCGAAGCGCACGATCAGCAAACCGCCGACCCCCGCACCGAGCAGGGTCATGATCAAGCCAAAGATCTTGCTGACGCTGGCAATCTGGTCCTTGGTAAAGCCCATGTCGATGTAGAACACGTTGGCCATCACGCCCATCACCGTGTCCGACATCCGATAGGTGGCGATCAGCCCGAGCAGCAGCAGCGCCTGCCAGCGATAGCGCACGATGAAATCGTTGATCGGCGTGAGCACCGGCGCCAGCCCGCGACGGCCCATGGACGACAGGCACGCCCAGGTCAGCAAGGCGTAGAGAATCAGCCGCATGAAGGCGCGGTCGTCGAGCAGCAGGTCAAGCAGGGTGGCATCACCGAATGCGACGCTGCCCCAGTCGGTGTTGAACATCTGGGTAAAGCTTGCCGGCACCGATACCAGCAGGATGATCAGCACGAACACCGACACCAACTGATGCATCAGCCCGTAGCGCGCCGCCGACAACTGCGTACGCAGCGGCACCGGTGGCTCGCGCATGATCAGCGTGGTGAACAGCGCTGGCAGCATCAAGATGCCGAACAGCACGTAGGTGCCGGTCCAGGCCTTGTGCAGGTAGCTGAAGCCGGTCGAACCGAACCATTCGGCGAAGAACAGCGCGCCTGCGGTGGCCAACAGGGCAGCAACCCGGTAGCCGGCCATGTAGCTGGCGGCCAGCGCGGCCTGGCGCTGGTCGTCGGCGATTTCCAGGCGGTAGGCGTCGACGGCGATGTCCTGGGTTGCCGAGGCAAAGGCCACCAGCACCGCCAGCGCGATCAGCCACGACAGATGCTGCTGCGGGTCGCAAAAGCCCATGCCGACCAGGCCTACCACCACCAGCACCTGCGACAGCAGCAGCCAGGATCGGCGCCGGCCCATGCCGCCCAGCAGCGGCAGGCGCCATTGGTCGAGCAAGGGCGACCACACCCACTTGAAGGCGTAGGCAAGGCCGATCAGGCTTGCGTAACCAATGGTTTCACGGGCCACGCCAGCTTCGCGCAGCCATACCGAAAGGGTGGAGAACACCAGCATGTAAGGCATGCCGGCGGCGAAGCCGAGCAGCAGAAGCACCAGGGTTGACGGGCTGGCATAGGCAGCGAGCGCAGCGCGCCAGGTTTTACGGGGCATGGGCCAACATCTGCCTCAGGTTAGCGAAAACAAAGCGCGCACTCTAACCGCTGTGCTCCATCGGACGCCAGCCATGGCGTGCCATATCCACACGATTATTGGCTACATTCACCCCTTCTGCGCGCAGCCGCGCCCGCTGTTCGTCGCCAGATGGGGTGCCCAGCGCCAGGCTCAGCCGACCTCCCGCGCCGAGCACGCGGTGCCAGGGCAGGCGGGTGTCGTCCGGCAACTGCCCCAGGGTGCGCCCAACCCAGCGTGCGGCGCGGCCAAGGCCCGCCAGTTCAGCCAATTGGCCGTAGCTGACCACCTTGCCTGAAGGCACTTGGCCCAGCACCGAATACAGCGCCATCCGTCGGGCTTCGGCGTCTTGCGGCGGCGGTGGATAAAGCTCGGACATCAGCGAATCCCTGGCCTGCGGATGAAACCAGACAGGCGGTTGCGGTAAATGAGAGCGGAACTCATCGCCCTGAGCTGGGTCTGTCCTTGCTCAGGGCCTGGCAGGCGAATAATGCCCGGCTTTATTCCCCGAATCGAATCCGTACTCTGCTTATGCCCTCAAGAACCCTGCTGTGCCTGATTGCTGCGACACTTTGCGCCCCTGCGCTCGCCGACACCGTCTGGATGAAGAACGGTGACAAGCTGAGCGGCAAGATCAAGGTTTTCGACGGCGGCAAGCTGCTGCTCGAAACGCCCTACGGTGGCGCCATCGCGCTGGACTGGAAACAGGTCCAGACCTTGGAGAGCGACCAGGAACTGCTGGTCAAGCAGGATGCCTACAGCGGCGAGAAAGCCAAGTCGCTCAAGGCGGCGGAGCCCGGCAAGGTCACGCTGGCCAATGGTGAAGCGCCCAAGACCGTGGAGCTTGCAAGCATCGAGCAGATCATGAAACCGCGCCCGCTGGTCGAGGACTTCATGTGGAAAGGCAACGTCGATGTGGCGCTGGACTACAAGCGTGCCGAAAACGACACCGACGACTACGACGTCGGCTTCAAGACCAAGGCCCGTCATGGCCGCTGGCGGCACAACGCCGAAGCCGAATACAACCGCGAGACCAAGGACGACATCACCACCACCAATAACTGGGCGGCGGAGTACGCGCTGGACCGCTTCCTGACCGAAAAGTGGTTCTGGCAGGGCAGGCTGGAATACAAGCGTGACCAGATCGAAGACCTGGCTCGTCAGCGCACCGTGGGTACCGGCCCGGGTTACCAGTTCTGGGATGACGAACTGGGCGCGTTCTCGCTGAGTTCGCTGATCAACCGCAGCGACTACGAGTACCGTGACGGCGGCAAGGACAACTTCTATGCCGCGTCCTTGAAATGGGACTACAACCGCTACCTGATCGGCAAGAAGGTCGAGTTCTTCACCAACGGCGAAGTGGGCCGACCGTTCGGTGGTGTTGCCGATTACACCCTCGATGCCGAGTTGGGCTTGCGTTACAAGGTGACCGACTGGGCGTCGCTGAACCTCAAGGCCGAGAAAAACCTGATTGAGGGCACCAGCGACAGCGACCTGTCCAAAACCCGCTATACCGCAGGTTTCGGCGTCGCCTGGTAGGGCGGGTTGCGGGGCAAAACCTCAGTCTTGGGACTGTGCGCGGTTTTTTAGGCAAATCGCTTTTGATTGTGTAGGAGCGGCCTTGTGTCGCGAAAGGGCTGCGCAGCGGCCCCAGAATCTTGGCCTCACGCGCAATCGCCGGGGCTGCTGCGCAGCCCTTTCGCGACACAAGGCCGCTCCTACTCAGACTGCGCACCGCCCCATCTGGATAGATAGCCCCCGCTGACGATCCTGTTTATCTTGTCAGCCATCGTGCCATTGCCAGGAACCTAGCCCCCATGAGTACCAAAGCCCTTCGCCCCGCCCGGGAACTGCTGCTCAAGGAATACCGCGGGGTGTTGTCCACCCATTCCAAGTCGATGCCCGGCTACCCGTTTGGCTCGGTGGTGCCGTACTGCCTCGACGCCGACGGCCACCCGGTGCTGCTCATCAGCCGCATCGCCCAGCACACCCACAACCTGCTCAAAGACCCGAAGTGCTCGCTACTGGTGGGTGAACGCGACGCCGACGACGTGCAAGCTGTCGGGCGCCTGACGTTGATGGCCCAAGCGCACAAGCTCGCCGAACCTGAGGCAATAGACGCTGCTGCTGCACGCTACTACCGCTTTTTCCCGGAGTCCGCCAACTACCACAAGGCCCACGATTTCGATTTCTGGGTATTGCAGCCTGTGCGCCACCGCTATATTGGCGGCTTCGGCGCCATCCACTGGCTCGATCAGGTGACCCTGGCCAACCCGTTCGCCGGGGCGTCCGAAGCCAGCATGATCGAGCACATGAACAGCGATCACGCCAACGCTATCGCCCACTACGTCGAGCTTGCCGGGCTGTCGCGCAGCGCCCCCGCACAGCTGGTGGGTATCGACAGCGAGGGCATGCACCTGCGTATCGGCCAAGGTATTCACTGGCTAGCCTTCCCCGAACCCTGCAATACGCCGACACAAGTGCGCGAAGCCCTTGTGCTGCTTGCCCGCGCGCAGCAGTGGCCGGCCGCTCAGGTGGGTGAGGGTTGAAAAAGCGCGAACACGCATCCATGTGATGGTCTTACAGGAAGGTTATCTTCCGTCGAGGAACCCTTGATGCGTGCTTTTCTACTGCTGTTACTGATTTTTCCAGTGCTTGAGCTGTTCGTCTTTGTGCGGGTCAGCTCGGCCATCGGCTTCTTCCCGGCGCTGCTGTTGATCATCGCCGGCTCCGCACTTGGCGTGCTGGTCATGCGCGTGGCCGGGTTTGCCACGGCCCTGCGTGCCCGCGAGAGCCTGCAGCGCGGCGAGTTGCCTGCCGAAGAAATGTTCCAGGGCCTGATGCTGGCGGTCGGTGGCGGCCTGCTGCTTATACCCGGCTTCATCAGCGACGTGCTGGGCCTGCTGTGCCTGCTGCCGTTCACCCGCAAACTGGTTGCCAACCGGCTGCGCCGCCGCGCCGAAGAACAGGCCATGCGCCAGCGTGCGTTCCAGGACGACCCGTTCCAGGCCCAGCCGCGTGACTCGGGTCAGCGCCCCAATGTGATCGAAGGCGAGTACGAGCGCCGCGACAAGTAAACGCTGCGCGCCGTTCTGTGTGCTAAAAAAATTTTCTGTAGCAAACCTTGTAATCGGAAGCGGCGGCCTCATGTATGTGGTCACCGCAAGGTTTCTGGTGTTTTCACCAGTCATTACACAGGTGGTTCGCCGCAAGCGGGCCACCCCGGCAACGCCGGACTGCATTAACCCGCCGGTGTCGACACCGGCCGATGAAAACCACTATTTGGGAGAGATCGACAATGAAGCTTCGTCCTCTGCATGACCGCGTCGTTATCCGTCGCAGCGAAGAAGAATCGAAAACCGCTGGCGGTATCGTTCTGCCAGGTTCGGCCGCTGAAAAGCCAAACCGCGGTGAAGTCGTCGCCGTCGGCACCGGTCGCATTCTGGACAACGGCGAAGTCCGTGCGCTGGCCGTTAAAGTCGGTGACAAAGTGGTCTTTGGCCCTTACTCGGGCAGCAACACCGTGAAAGTCGATGGCGAAGACCTGCTGGTCATGGCCGAAAACGAAATCCTCGCCGTTGTTGAAGGCTGATTTCCCCGACTTCCCGTTACTCCAAAGAATTCCAAGGATTAAACGATCATGGCTGCTAAAGACGTAAAATTCGGCGACTCCGCTCGCAAGAAAATGCTGGTTGGTGTGAACGTACTGGCTGACGCCGTTAAAGCGACCCTCGGCCCGAAAGGCCGTAACGTGGTCCTGGCCAAGAGCTTCGGCGCCCCGACCATCACCAAGGACGGCGTTTCCGTCGCCAAGGAAATCGAACTCAAAGACGCCTTCGAGAACATGGGCGCCCAGCTGGTCAAGGAAGTTGCTTCCAAGGCCAACGACGCTGCCGGTGACGGCACCACCACCGCCACTGTTCTGGCTCAGTCCATCGTCAACGAAGGCCTGAAAGCCGTCGCTGCCGGCATGAACCCGATGGACCTCAAGCGCGGTATCGACAAAGCCACCGCTGCTGTGGTTGCCGAGCTGAAGAACCTCGCCAAGCCATGCACCGACTCCAAGGCCATCGCCCAGGTCGGTACCATCTCTGCCAACTCCGACAGCTCCATCGGTGAAATCATCGCCGAAGCCATGGAAAAAGTAGGCAAAGAAGGCGTCATCACCGTTGAAGAAGGCTCGGGCCTGGAAAACGAACTGTCCGTCGTAGAAGGCATGCAGTTCGACCGTGGCTACCTGTCGCCGTACTTTGTCAACAAGCCAGACACCATGGTTGCCGAGCTCGAAAGCCCGCTGCTGCTGCTGGTCGACAAGAAAATCTCCAACATCCGTGAACTGCTGCCTGTTCTGGAAGCCGTTGCCAAGGCCGGCCGTCCTCTGCTGATCGTTGCCGAAGACGTCGAAGGCGAAGCGCTGGCGACCCTGGTAGTCAACAACATGCGCGGTATCGTCAAGGTTGCAGCGGTCAAGGCACCGGGCTTCGGCGACCGTCGCAAGGCCATGCTGCAGGACATCGCTGTCCTGACCGGCGGCCAGGTCATCTCCGAAGAAATCGGCCTGTCCCTGGAAACCGCTACCCTGGAACACCTGGGCAACGCCAAGCGCGTCACCCTGTCCAAGGAAAACACCATCATCATCGACGGTGCTGGCAGCGAAGACGACATCCAGGGTCGCGTCAAGCAGATCCGTGCCCAGATCGAAGAGACCTCTTCGGACTACGACCGTGAGAAGCTGCAAGAGCGTCTGGCCAAGCTGGCTGGCGGTGTTGCCGTGATCAAGGTCGGTGCTGGCACCGAAGTTGAAATGAAAGAGAAGAAAGCCCGCGTTGAAGACGCCCTGCACGCTACCCGTGCAGCCGTCGAAGAAGGCGTGGTACCTGGCGGTGGTGTTGCCCTGGTGCGCGCCCTGTCGGCCATCGTTGACCTCAAAGGTGACAACGAAGACCAGAACGTCGGTATCGCCCTGCTGCGTCGCGCTGTCGAATCGCCGCTGCGCCAGATCACTGCCAACGCCGGCGACGAGCCAAGCGTTGTCGCTGACAAGGTCAAGCAAGGTTCGGGCAACTACGGCTACAACGCCGCTACCGGCGAATACGGCGACATGATCGAGATGGGCATCCTGGACCCAGCCAAAGTCACCCGTTCGGCTCTGCAAGCTGCAGCTTCGATTGGTGGCCTGATGATCACCACCGAAGCCATGGTTGCCGACCTGCCGGAAGACAAGGCCGCTGGCGGCATGCCAGACATGGGCGGCATGGGTGGCATGGGCGGCATGATGTAAGCCAGCCTTACCCCCAGCTGTAACAAAGAGCCCCGCCTAGTGCGGGGCTTTTTTTATTAGGCTTTGTTCAGCGGCTTTGGGCAAGGCCGGCGCCTGTTCTGCCGGGGGCGTGCGCCATGGCCGGGCGATACAGCACCAGGTAATAGCAGCTAAGAGCGATCGTCCAGCAGAACACGGCTGTCCAGATGTTGTGCGACAGAAAATGCGCCCCTTGCATCATGCGCCCCAGCGACAGCAGCGAGCCTGCGGCGAACGCCAGCACCAGTGCCGCACGGGCAGCGCGGGGCTTGCGATCACGCAGCACGAAGAACAGCGCGAACAGGCAGAAACCGGTTGCAGCATGCCCGCCGGGCCAGCACAGGCCAGGTTTGTCGGTAGCCGGGCGCACGTCGAGCAGCTTGCTGTAGGTTTCCTTGCCGCCAAATTCGGTCAGGCTCCACGGGCACTGTACTTGGGTCAGTTGCTTGAGGGGGGTGACGAACGCGGTGGACAGGCCCAGTGCCAACACCAGGTAGCCCAGCTCCCGACGCCAGCCATACAGGCCTTTGAACACGAAGCTTGCGGCAAACCCGACGATCGACAGCAGGCCGAACAGGATCACGCCCTGTTTGACCCGATCATGCAGAATGTTCTCCAGCACATAGCTGTGCCGGCCAATGAACTGGCCGGCGCTCTGGTCGAAGAACAAGTCGGCCACATTCATGTCCAGCGAGGTCATCTCAAGCAGCAACAACGCCACCACAGTGGCCAGAGGGATGCCCAGATACAGCCACAGGTTCAGTGGGCGAGGGCGGAGGGTTTGCGCCATGGCGGCTCCAGAAAGCATAAAAAAGGGCGTGCATTGTCAGCCGGCCGCTATTCTGTGTGCGTGAAGGATCAGTGAAAAATCCGTCAACTTCGCAGATATCCATCCAGGGCTGGCACAGCCCCGGCATTGGCCTTAAGCTGCGCCTGCCGCGCCCTGCGAAGTGCCGCACAGGAGACCCCGATGCGCATTCTTTTGGTTGAAGACAACCGCGATATTCTCGCCAACCTTGCCGACTACCTCGGCATGAAAGGCTACACCGTTGATTGCGCCCAGGATGGCCTGTCGGGCTTGCACCTGGCCGCCACCGAACACTACGACCTGATCGTGCTCGACATCATGCTGCCCGGCATCGACGGCTATACGCTGTGCAAACGCCTGCGTGAAGACGCCCGCCGCGACACCCCGGTGATCATGCTCACCGCCCGCGACCAGTTGGACGACCGCTTGCAGGGCTTCCGTTCCGGCGCTGACGATTACCTGCTCAAACCCTTTGCGCTGTCCGAACTTGCCGCGCGCATCGAAGCGGTATTGCGCCGTGCCCAAGGTGGCGGGCGGCGTACGCTGCAGGTTGCCGACCTTGACTACGACCTCGATACCCTCGAAGTCACCCGCCAGGGCAAGTTGCTCAAGCTCAACCCGGTCGGCCTCAAGCTGCTCGCCGTATTGATGCAGAAAAGCCCCCACGTGCTGCGCCGCGAGGTGCTCGAAGAGGCGTTGTGGGGTGATGACTGCCCTGACAGCGACAGCCTGCGCAGCCATGTGCACCAGTTGCGCCAAGTGATCGACAAACCGTTCGAAAAGCCCCTGCTGCATACCGTCCATGGCGTCGGCTATCGCCTCGCCGAGGGCCGCGATGGAGTTTAAGCAGAGCCTTGCCCAGCGCATCATCATCGCCTTTGCGTTGATGAGCGCGCTGGTGGCCGGGGCCTTCGCCTTTGGCATTGTCGCAACCGTACACCTTGTCGAAGAGCGTCTTATCTCGTCGGTGCTGGGCGGCGACCTGCAGCGCCTGCTGCGCATGGACAGCGTCAGCGACTGGAGCCATCGCCCGCGCCCGGACCAACTGTTCTACTTCAGCGGCGGGCGTGACGAGTTCGAACTGCCCAAGGACCTGCGCCACCTCGACGCAGGCTTCCATGAGGTATTCCGCGACCAGCTCTCGTACCACGCCATGGTCGAGGTGGTCGACGGGCGTCGCTACGTGCTGCTGCAAGACCAGAGCGACTTCGAGGAGCGCGAACGGCTGCTGTTTGCAGTGGTGGTGGTGGGCTTTGTCCTCAGCCTGGCCCTGGCGACCTTGCTTGGTTGGTTGCTGGCGCGGCGGGTGATGGCACCGGTGATTCGCCTGGCGCGCCAGGTGCGCCATCGCGACCAGTTGCTTGGCCTGGCGCCGCCGTTGGCGCCCGACTACGCAGCCGACGAAGTGGGCCAGCTGGCGGTTGCCTTCGACGACACCCTCGGCCGCCTGCGTGATGCCCTGAACCGTGAGCGGCTGTTTACCAGCGACGTCAGCCACGAGCTGCGCACGCCGCTGATGGTGCTGGCCACCTCGTGCGAGTTGCTGATCGAGAACCCCACCCTCGACACCCGTTCACGCAACCAGGTGGAGCGCATTGCGCGTGCTACCGAGGAAATGCGCGAACTGGTCAAGACCTTCCTGATGCTTGCCCGCGCCCAGCGCGACCAGGGGGCGGTGGCTTCGCAGGCGACGCTGCGCGAAGTGGCTGACGACCTGATCGGCGTATGGCGCGACACCATCGAGCAGAAGGGCCTGGCGCTGCATTACGACGGGCGCGTCAGTGCCAGTTCGGTGTTGTACAACGCCACGTTCTTGCAGTCGGTGATGGGCAACTTGCTGCGCAACGCCGCGCATTACACCGACAGCGGCTATATCCGCCTGAGCCTGCAAAGCAATGGCTTCAGCGTCGAGGACAGTGGCGTGGGCATCCCCGAGGAGCAGCGCGAGGCGATGTTCCGGCCGTTCGTGCGCGGTGACGAGCGCCGTGGTGAGGGCCTGGGGCTTGGGCTGTCGCTGGTGCAGCGCATCTGTGATGACCAGGGCTGGCGAGTGACCCTGACCACCACCTTGCCCCATGGCTGCCGGTTCCAGGTCGACCTTAGCCAAGGCAGCCTGGTGCTCGACGACAGCGATGATCGTGAGCTCCAGTAAGCCTGGGGCTGCACAGCAGCCCCAGGCTTCAACCATTCATCTGAATGGCTGACGGATTTTTCACATCGGCATGACCAGTTTCCAACGCTTGGGTGCTTAAGGTTGGCGCATTGGATTCAGGAGATGCCCATGCGTAGCCCCATCAAACTCGCGTTTTCGGAAAAGTACGACCAGGCCCACGCCCGCGACTATTTCATCAAACACCAGGATGGCCTGGCCCGCCGCCTGTCCCACCAACGCGACTTGCAACTGGCCCGGCGCGCCCTGGCCCTGGCCGGCGAGCCAGGTCTGGTGCTGGACCTGCCGTCCGGCGCCGGGCGTTTCTGGCCCATGCTGGCCGAGAAGCCCAACCGTGTGATTATTGGCGCCGACAACTCGGCCGCGATGATCGAGACAGCCTGTGCGGCACAACCGCCAGAGGTGGTCGCACGGGTACGCCCCTTGCAAACATCTGCCTTCGCCATCGACCTGCCCGACAATGCCGTGGACAGCATTTTCTGCATGCGCTTGTTCCACCATATTGGCGACGCTGCGCATCGCATGAAGATTCTCTCGGAGTTTCAGCGTGTTAGCCGTGATAGCGTGATCGTTTCGCTGTGGGTCGATGGTAATTTCAAGGCGTGGCGCCGGCGCAAGCTGGAGGCCCGGCGCAGCACCAAACAAGAGCCAGGCAGTTACCAGAACCGTTTCGTGTTACCCGCCGACACAGTAGAGCAAGAATTTGTGTCAGCCGGTTTCAGAATTCAGGAACGCCTGGACTTCCTGCCGTTCTATGCCATGTGGCGAGTCTATGTATTACGCAAGGGGTAGAAACCGATGGCCGCGGCCCAGAGTCGATCAAAGCAGTTCGAGTATTACTGGCAACAGCAGGGTGAATGGGTAGAAGAACCCAACCAGCGCCGTGGTGGCGAAAGCGGTGTGCAGCGCCTGTGCGACGTCACGGGCCAGGTGCTGTATGCCAAGCGCCAGGTCGGGCATATCTACCGCAGCTTTTTGCACCCCTTTGGCCGCCCCACTGTGCTGCGTGAACTGGATGCCCTGCAAAGCTTCGAGCAGCTCGGCGTGCGGGTGCCGCGTATCGTTTTTGCGGGCGCCGAGCGCGACGATGCCGACCACCAGTGGTATGCCTTGCTGGTCAGTGAGGCGCTCGACGGCTTTGTCGACCTTGACACCTGGTTTGCCGAAGGCGCGCGCGAACGCTACCCGCAGCTCGTGCATGAGCGCATGCTCAAGGACCTGGCCGAGAACCTTGCGCGCATGCACCTGGGCCACTGGCAGCATGGCTGCCTGTATGGCAAGCATGTGTTCGTCAAGGTGATCGGCGAAGGTGAGCAGGCTCAGGTCGAAGTGGCGTTGTTGGACCTTGAGAAGTGCCGTCGGCGCATCAGTTGCCAGCGGGCGGCCTATAACGACTTGCGCCAATTGCGCCGCCATTCGTCGTTCGACGACGCGCAGTGGCAGACCTTGCTCTACTTTTACCAGATGGCGTTTGGCAGCGCGGTCAAAGGGTTAGAGCAATGAAACTAGAAATCGCTCGAGGTTTGTTTCTGGTCGGGGCGCTGGCCGTCACGACGGTAGCCTTTGCTGCCTGGGAACAGCCTGGGCTTACGGTGTTCAGCAAGGCCGACATCACCGGTGAATGCGCGATGCCCCGGTTGGCCAAGGTCGAGCAGGTCCGGTCCGAACCTGACCACGACCTGCTGTTGTTCCTCTTCGGCATGCGGCAAGGCCTGCGGCCGTTCGGTTGACCCGAGGGCCTCATCGCAGGCTGGCGCCAGCTCCCACAGAACAAACGCTAACTGACTGATTTACATCGAAACGTGGGAGCGGGCTTGCCCCGCGATAGCGACAGCACTGCCAACATCGCATCGCGGGGCAAGCTCGCTCCCACGCCCAGTTGTCTGCGCAACAGCGCAGCCCGAAGGGCTGGCTGATCTCCCACAGGGATCTGGGTCACACCTCTAGAGTGAGCCTGTGCGCGGCTTCTGTGGGAGCTGGCGCCAGCCTGCGATGGGGCCCTGGCAGCAAACCCATCAGCCAATGCCAGGCTCGCCTGCACTGCGCCCCCGATGCGCAAGCACCGTATACACACAAGGCAACACAAACAGCGTGAACAACGTCCCGATCGACATCCCCGTAGCAATCACCACGCCGATATCGAACCTGCTCACCGCCCCCGCACCGCTGGCCAGAATCAGCGGCACCATGCCGAATACCATGGCGGCGGTCGTCATCAGTACCGGCCGCAAGCGAATCGCTGCCGCTTCTTCGATGGCCGCACGTACCTCAAGGCCCTTCTCTTCACGCAGTTGATTGGCGAACTCGACGATCAGAATGCCGTGCTTGGTAATCAGCCCGATCAACGTCACCAGCCCCACCTGGGTGTAGATGTTCATGCTCGACACCCCGAGGAACAACGGCAGCAAGGCCCCGCAGATCGACAGCGGTACCGTGACCAGAATCACCAGCGGGTCGCGGAAACTCTCGAATTGCGCCGCCAGCACCAGAAAGATCATCGCCAGGGCCAGGGCAAAGGTCATCCACAGCGCACTGCCTTCCTGCACGAATTGCCGTGCCGTGCCGGCATAGTCCATGGAGAACCCTTCCGGCGCCTCCTCGCGCGCGATGCTGCGCACGGTCTCCAGGGCTTCGCCCATGCTGACCAGCGGGAAACCCTGGATGATCGCCGAATTGAGCTGCTGAAACTGGTTGAGTTGCCGTGGCCGGGCGCGGTCGCTGAGGGTAATCAGCGTCGACAGCGGCAACAGCTGGCCCTGTTCGTTTTTCACGTAGTAGCTGTTCAGCCAGCCGGGGTTGGCGCGGTAGGGCCGCTCGACCTGGGCAATCACTTTGTAGCTGCGTCCCTCCAGGGTGAAACGGTTGATTTCCGCCTCGCCCAGCAGCGTAGCCAACGTGCTGCCGAGGGTATCCATCGAAACGCCCATCTGTGCGGCCTTGGCGCGGTCGATGTCGATCATGACCTCAGGCTTGTCGAAGGCAAGGTCGATATCCAGAAAGGCGAACTTGCCCGAGGCCTGGGCGCGTTCCTTGATGCGCTGGGTCACCTCAAGCAGCGCCGGGTAGTCGCCTGCGGTATTGATCACGAACTGGAACGGCAGGCCTTCGCCGGTGCCCGGCAGTGACGGCAGGTTGAAACCGAACACCTGCAGCCCGCCAATCTGCTCAAGCTGCGCCTGCACTTGTGGCAGCAGCTCCATTTGCGTGCGCTCACGCTCGTTCCAGGGCTTGAGCAGAAAACCACCGATGCCGCTCTGCACGCCGTTGAACCCGTTGATCTGGAACGAAGAGTAGTACTCGGGGAAGCGCTTGAAAATAGGGGTGAACTGGTCGGTGTAGGCGTTCAGGTAGTCCAGGTTGGCGGTCTGCGGCGCGCTGCTGATCATGAAGATCACCCCCTGGTCTTCATCCGGCGCCAGTTCGTTGCGGGTGAACATCAGCAACACCGGGATCAGGCACAGGATCAACACGGCGAACACCAGCACCACCGGGCGGCTGTTCAGCGTGCCGTGCAGCAGCCGCTGGTAGCGGCCCTTGAGGCTGTCGAAAATGCGGTCCAGGCGGTGTGCCAGGCCGTGGTCGGACTGCTCCGGGCGCAACAGCAGGGCGCACATCATCGGCGACAGGGTCAGCGCCACGATGCCGGAAATCACCACCGCGCCCGCCAGGGTCAAGGCGAACTCCTTGAACAGCGCACCGGTGAGCCCGGTCAGAAAACCGATGGGCGCATACACCGCAGCCAGTGTGATGGTCATCGACACCACCGGCACGGCAATTTCCCGGGCGCCGTGCAGCGCGGCCTCCAAGGGTGGCTCGCCCTCCTCGATATGGCGGTGGATGTTCTCCACCACCACGATGGCGTCGTCCACCACCAGGCCGATAGCCAGCACCATGGCCAGCAACGTCAGCAGGTTCAGCGAATAGCCCATCATCTGCATGAAGAACAGCACGCCGATCATCGACAGCGGAATGGTCACCACCGGGATCAGCACTGAGCGCAGCGCGCCGAGGAACAGGAACACCACCACGATGACGATGAGCACGGCCTCGCCCAGGGTCTTGATGACCTCGTCGATGGAGGCCTGGATGAACAGCGTGGCGTCGTAGGCAATCGACACTTTCAGGCTCGACGGTAGCTGTTCTTCCAGTTGCGGCATGATCCGCCGCACTTCCTTGATCACCTCTAGCGGGTTGGCGGCCGGAGTGGCCTTGATGCCGATGTACACCGACGGCGTGCCGTCGAACGAGCTGACCGTGTCGTAGTTTTCGGCGCCCATTTCTATGCGTGCTACATCGCCCAGCAACACGCGGCTGTCGCCGCGGGTCTTGACCGGTAGCGCGGCGAACGCCTCGGCGGATTTCAGCTCGGTGGTGGCGTTGACGCTGGTGACCACGTACTCGCCTTTGACCTCGCCGGCGGCGGCAAGGAAGTTGTAACGGCGCACTGCATCGGTGACATCCAGCGCCGACAGGCCGAAGCCTGCAAGCTTTACCGGGTCGATCCAGATGCGCATGGCAAACACCTGGTTGCCGAGAATCTCTGCCTCGGCCATGCCGGGCAGGGTGGCAAGCTTGGGCTGGATCACCCGCGACAGGTAATCGGTGATCTGCGGGTTGCTCATTTCGGTGCTGTAGAAACTGACGTACATCAGCGCCGAAGCATCGGCAGCCTCTTTGCTCAGCACGGGGTCTTCGGCATTTTGCGGCAGTTTGTTGCGCACCTCGTTGGCCTTGGCCAGCAGTTGCGTGAACAGGCGGTCGCTGTCGGCGCCGACCCGTGCGTAGACCGAAATCACCGAAAAATTCTGCCGGCTTACCGAGGTCATGTAGTCGATGCCGTCGGCACTGGCCAGGCTCTGTTGCAGCGGCTGGGTGATATAGCCCTGGATGGTTTCGGCGTTGGCGCCGGGGTAGGCGGTGGTCACCGTGATCAGCGCGTTTTCCATTTGCGGGTACTGGCGAATCTGCAGCTTGCTCCAGGCCTGCAACCCCAGCAGCAGTATCAGCAGGCTGACCACGCAGGCCAACACCGGGCGGCGGATGAACGGGTCAGTGAACGCCATGCCGGGGCTCCTCAGTTGGCGCCAGGCGCGGCGGGTTCAAGAGCGGGCTGGTCGCTGATACGAATGGCGGCCCCAGGCGTCAGCTTGAGCTGGCCTGCGGTAACCACCCGGTCGCCGGCCTGCAAGCCCTTGGTTACCACCACCCAGCCATCGCGGCGCTCGCCGGTTTGCACGGTGCGCTGCTCGGCAACCAGTTGCCCCTGGCCGTCGGCGCTGGTGTCTGGCTTGCCGTCCTTGTCCTTTTTAGCGCCGATCACATAGACCGAATTGCCATACAGGGTGTAGGTAATGGCGTTTTCCGGTACCACCACTTGCGGGTGTGGGTCGGGCAGCAGCACCTGCAGGCTTGCGAACATACCGGGCAGTAGCTTGCCATCGGGATTGGCCAGGGTGGCGCGCAGCAGCAGGTTACGCGTGCTTTCCTCGACCTTGGGGTTGATCGCGCTGAGGCTGGCCGGGAAGGTCTGGCCGGGGTAGGCGGCCACCTGCACCTGTATCTGTTGGCCCAGGCTCAGTTGCGGCAGGGCTTGCTCGGGCACGTTGAAGTCGACGTACAGGCTCGACAGGTCCTGCAGGGTGGCGATCACCGTGCCGCTGGCAAGGTAGGCGCCGACGTCGACCTGGCGGATGCCGATGGTGCCGCTGAACGGCGCGCTGATGCTCTTTTTCTTCAGCGACGCCTTGAGCTGGTCGACCACGGCCTGGTTACGCCGGTACTGGGAGCTGAGGCGGTCGAACTCGCCGCGGGAGATGGCCGAGTCGCCGACCAGTTGGCTGCCGCGCCCGTAGTCGACCTTGGCCAGCCCCAGGTCGGCCTGGGCGGTGCCCAGCAGCGCGGTTTCCTGTTCGTTGTCCAGTTGCAACAGCAACTGGCCAGCCTTGACCTGCTGGCCGGACTCGAAATGCAGTGACTTGACCGTGCCTGCCACTTCCAGGCTCAGTTCCACGCCCTGATAGGCCTTCAGGCTACCCACCGCCGGCAGGCGCTGCTGCCACTGGCGCAACTGCGCCTCGCCCGCAGCCACGCTCACCGGCGGCTTGGGCTGGGAGAACTGCTGAATCTGCTGGTAGATGGAGAAGCCCTTGATGGCCCCCAGAATCAACACGATCAGCACGACGATGGCCAACATGATCAGCATGCGCCGGCGCAGCATGGTCCGGTTCCTTGGCGATGGAATTGCTATGGGCGAGGCACGAGCACGGGGCGTCCTGCCCACGGGTGATGGGGCAAGTATTGTCCAGATTCAGGAAAAGGGGAGGGCGTTGCTGGCGTTCGCGAAATAAGGCCGGTCAGGCCACGCGGTCGGTGTAGGAGCGGCCTTGTGCCGCGAAAGGGTCGCAGAGCGGCCCCAGCGGTTGCGGTGTTGCCATCAAGCCAGATGCAGATGGTTATCCCAGAACCCCGAAGGCAGGTTCAGCGGTTGCCCGACCAGCTCAGGCTTGCGGCAATCATAGTAGCGGCAGCGCCCTTGCCCGGAGGTAACGACAAAACCATCTTTCACCGCCCCCACCCCGGCGCAGTCGGGCATCGGTGCATCAAGCTTCACCGCGCCGCTGTCCAGGTCCCAGATAAACAGCCGGTTGGCCCGTGGCGCAGTCAGCGCCACCAGGCGCAGGTCGCTGTGGATGGCGACGCTGGCGGTGTACTGGGCCATCGCCTGCAACTGCCGCTCGGGCACCGGGAAGGCCTTGAACGGCTCGCCCGGGCGCTTGATCGCCAGCAACTCGGCCGTTTCGTGCGCACCGCCCATGAACTGCTGGCAGGCGGCGATGGTGCCATCAGTGCCCACCGCAAGGTGGCGCACGCTGTTCATCTGCTGGGCCAGCGTCTCTTTGCTCAACAACGTGCCATCACGCTGCATCAGCACCAGGCTCGGCTGCATGGCGTCGAGGTTCATTTCCACCCGGCTCTCGGCCTCGGTGCGGATGCCGCCGTTGGCCACTACCAGGGTTTCGCCGTCGGGCAGCCAGGCCAGTTCATGCGGGCCTATGCCATGGGTCGACAGCTCGCCGCTGTGCACCAGGCGCTCTCCCTCGAAGCGGTACACACCCAGCACGCCACGCCCGGGGTCGGTGGTGTCGTTCTCGGTGGTGTACAGCCATTCGCCATCCTTGTGGATAACGGCATGGCCGTAGAAGTGACGCTGCGGTTGCGCGGTGAGAGTCTGCAGCAGGCGGCCGTCGCGCAGGTCGAGCAGGTAGCTCTCTGTGCCAGGCCTGCGGGCCACGAACAACGCGATGGGCTGCGTGGGGTGGTTGATGATCGCGTGGCAACGCTGGCCGACCTCGGTGCTGAACACCTGGCTGCCGTCCAGGCGAAACCCGACGGCGTAGTGCTTGCCGTCGGCATCGTCCCGCGCCGAGAGCAGCAGGGGCTCGCTGCCTTTGTTGCGCAGCAGGCTCCAGCCCCCCAGGGTCAGGGCACTGAGCACAACGCTACCGAGTTTGATCGCCTGGCGTCGCAGCATCATCAGTCACCGTCGTTGGCGTTGAAGCCCAGCTGGATATTCAGCGCCTTGGCCAGTTCACCTTCATGCAGGCGATGGACGACGTTGAGGCTATCGTAGATTTGCGTGAGTTTCTGCTGGCCGACGTCATCGGCCAACAGCTCGCCGAGGGTCTGCTGGTTGGCATCGAGCAGTTTGAAGGCCGCAGCGTAGGCGTCGTCGATCTTCTGCGCCAGTGGCGCCTGGTCTTTGCCCAGCAGGCCGCGCAGGCCCTGGTTGTCGACTCCGACCCAAACGGCCTGGGCGGCTTTGAGCGAAGCTTCCAGGCTTTTGAGCGACGAGTGGCTACGCCAGGCTTCGGCTTGCAGCGGCTGTGGGATGCCCTTGCTCAGGCGGCCCATGGGGGCACCGAGCTTTTTCTTCAGGGTGTCCAGCGCAGTTACCTGGGCACGCAGCAGGTCGGCGATGGCCTCGTGGGAGTCGGCATAGCGCTGGTTGGGGAACTTGGTCATCTGCGAGAGCATGCCGTCGGTGCTGTTCCAGCCTTTGAGAATCTCTTCGGCCAGGGCTTGCTGGTGCTCGGCGATGGCCACCAGCAGCGGGCAGTAGCGAGCCTTTTGCTCGGCGCTGGCGACGTCGGGCTTGCTGTCGAACAGGATGTACTCGTAGGCCGACAGGCCGCGCACTACCACGCTGGCTTTACCCAGCGATTCCTTGTCGACCGGCTTGTCGCCGTTGACCAGTTGCTCGACCTGGCGGCCCACCAGGTTTTTCTTGTCGGGCCAGAACTGCACCTGCCACGCGCGGTTGCCTTCGGCCAGCGGGCCCACCAGCAGCGGCTGCAGCTCGGCCCAGGCTTTCTGTGCGTTGAGGAAGTCGGCGCGGGCGCTGTCCAGCGTGGTCTTGCCTTCGCAATAGGCCAGGGCGCTGGCGGCCAGGGCGCGGTCGGCTTCGACCCAGCGGCTGTAGGTCGGCAGGATCACCTGCTTGGCGATGGCCGAGGAGGTGACGGCCTGCGGGTCCTGCGGCGAGCAGGCGCCCAGGGCGAGGGCGGCGAGGCTGGTGAACAACAGCTTGGGTCGGAACATGCCCGGCTCCTTGTGCGTTTTAAAGTGAATTCAGAAACGCCAGCAGCGCGGCGCGCTGCTCGGCATTGAACGTCAGAACCTGGTCGCGCGCCGCCTGGGCTTCGCCGCCGTGCCAGAGCACGGCTTCGAGCAGGTTGCGGGCGCGCCCGTCATGCAGAAAACGGCTGTGCCCGCTTACGGTTTCGGACAGGCCCACACCCCACAGCGGGGCGGTGCGCCAGTCCTGGCCATTGGCGGCAAATTCGGTGCGCTCATCGCTAAGGCCCGGGCCCATGTCGTGCAGCAGCAGGTCACTGTACGGGCGGATCACCTGGCCGGCCAGTTCTGGCTCACGGGCGTCGGCAGCGGTGGTGAACTGCGGGGTGTGGCAGCCTTGGCAACCGGCCTCGAAGAACAGGTTCTTGCCAGCCAGCACTTGCGGCGCGTCGACGTTGCGCCGGGCCGGAACACCCAGGTTGCGGGTATAGAAGGTGACCAGGCGCAGGATGTTGTCGCTGACTTCCTTCTCGCCATCCTGCCCGTCGCCGTTGGGCGCTGCCAGGCAGTCAGTCTGCGCCGGGGTGCAGTCGTCCTTGGGTTGCAGCGTGCTGGTCAGGCCCATGTCGCCGGCGAAGGCGTGCACGTTCTGCTGGTTGACGTTGGGTTGCCCGGCCTTCCAGCCGAAACGCCCGACCACGGTCTTGCCTTGGGCGTCATCCCACACCCGGTTGGCGCGGCCACGGATGCCGTCGTGGTTGCGGTCGTCCGGGTCTTCGTTGGCCAGCAGGTCTGCTTCGGGGATGGCTTCCAGCAGGCCAAGGCCGATCATCGGTGGCGCTACCCGGGCCGAAAAGCGCGTGTCGGGGTGCATCGGGCCATAGCCGAGCTGGGTGATCTGCAGGGTCGGGCGTTGCAGTTCGACGTTATGGCCATCCTTGAAGGTGACCGTAAGGCTGTCGTAGCTCACCCGCACCTTGCCTTCAGGGGCCACGCCTGGGATGGCCATGTCCTGCAACTGGGTGCCATAGACCGGCTCGGGGACCACGCCGATGCGTTCGATTTCGCGGGCGAGGTAGGGCTGGTCGGGGATCGACAGGCGCACCAGCATGGATACCGCGTTGCTGTCGTCAGGCGCTGGCGGGTGGCCACGGCCATCGCGCACGTGGCAGTTCTGGCAGGCGTTGGTATTGAACAGCGGCCCCAGGCCATCGCGGGCGGTGGTGGTGCTCGGGGCGATCACCCAAGGGCTGCGAAAGAAGCTGTTGCCCACGGAAAAATCCAGGCGCCGTTCTGGCGACAGGTTGGCAGAAGGCAATGAATAGGCATTGCGATCACTGCGCTGCACCGTTGCCTGGCCACCGGAAAGGGCTTCACCGGGCTCGGCCTGGGTGAAACGCGGCGCGTCGTCACAGGCGGCGAGGGCGAGTGCCAGTAGCAGGGGGCTTAGGCGGAGCAAGGACATCGGTGATCCTGGGCGAGGGCGAAAAACCGGCGTGCAAGCTTAGCAAAGTGGGGGGCGTTGAATAAGAGCAATTTGCAATTGCTGGATGAAATCGCTAGCGATTGGCCCACTGCGTAGGCGCGGCCTTGTGCCGCGAAAGGGCTGCGCAGCAGCCCCGACGATTTTGCATGAAGCCGAAATCCTTAGGGCCGCTGCGCAGCCCTTTCGCGGCACAAGGCCGCTCCTACATGGCATCCGCGTGGCCGCTGAGCGCAAAAAAGGCGGCCCGAAGGCCGCCTCTGTGGTTAAACCACCACCGCGTGGATCAGAACTCGTGATCAGCGGTGTCCGGGTTCAGGTTGGAGATGCCCAGCTTGCCTGCGGCCTGTTCGATGGCACCGGTCTGCTTGACCAGCGAAGCGATGGCGTCGCGCACGATCTGGTTGCCAGCAGTGTTGTCGGCGGCGATCAGTTGGTCGTAGTGCTCGCCTTTGAGGGCGTGGTCGACCATGACCTGGATCTTCGCCTCGGTGGCTTCAAGGTCAGCCTTCAGCGTGGCGTCTGCCGCAGGGTCGGCCTTGGCCACCAGCGACGACAGGCTCGGGCCGGTCAGCTTGCTGCCGTCGACACGGGTGTATTCGCCCAGGTAGACGTTGCGGATACCCTTGGCGTCATAGAAGTGCGAGTAGTGGGTGTTGTCGCTGAAGCAGTCCTGCTCGTCTTCTGGCGAGTTGGCTTCCAGCGAGACCTTCATGCGCTCGCCGGCCAGTTCGCCCAGCGACAGGCTGCCCATGCCGAACAGCATCTTGCGCAGGCCGTCGTTGACAGGCTCCGCTTCCAAGGTGGCGCGGTAGTTGTCGGCGACGTTCGGTGCCCAGTTGCCGACCATCTCTTCGAGGTCTTTGACCAGCAGCTCGGTGACCGCCTTCAGGTAGGCGCGGCGGCGTTCGTTGTGCCCGCCAGTTGCGCCTTTGCCTTCGAGGTAGTCAGACACCGGGCGTGCGCCAGCGCCAGGGCCGGTGCCGTTGAGGTCCTGGCCCCAGAGGAGGAATTCGATGGCGTGGTAGCCGGTCGCAACGTTGGCTTCCGAACCGCCCAGCTCGTTCAGGCTTGCCAGTTTTTCAGGGGTGATGTCCTTGACGTCGACCTTCTCTTCGCCCACCTGGATCTGGGTGTTGGCGATGATATTGGCGCTGGCCGCCGGGTTGCCCAGGGCGTGCTCGTAGCTCTTGTCGACGTAGTCGATCAGGCCTTCGTCCAGGGGCCAGGCGTTAACCTGGCCTTCCCAGTCGTCGATGATGGTGTTGCCGAAGCGGAACGCTTCGCTTTGCAGGTACGGTACGCGGGCAGCGACCCAAGCCTCTTTGGCGGCTTTCAGGGTTTCTTCGCTCGGCTTGGCGAGGAAGGCGTCCACTGCGCTTTGCAGGGCCTTGGCTGTGCTCAGCGAGTCGCTGTAAACGGCGTAGACCATCTCGGTGTAATGCTTGACCACGGCCTTGCCAGCGGCTTCATCGACCGCGCCAGGGGCTGCAGCGGTGGTGCTGGCAGCAGCAGGGGCCTGGGCTTGCGGGGCAGCAGCCTTGTCGTCCTTCTCGCCGCAACCGGCGAGGGCGATGGCGATGGCCAGCAGACTGGCGGAGGCCAGAGGCATACGAATCATTGTGGGTTTCCTGCGTCGTGTGGTTGGACCAGAGGGTTGGGCCGTGCGCCTTGGCACGCGAAACTACAACATCATGCGAAAGATTTGCATTTGCTGTAAAGGGGCGCTGGCGCATTTCACGCAAACGCCCGTTTACACCAAGGGCAATAAGGACGGGGGGTTACAGGACCGAAACCTGGTTGCGTTGCGCCTGGCGCAGGAACGCAGTCAGCTCGCGCGCCGGCAGCGGCTTGCTGTAGTGGTAGCCCTGACCCTCATGGCAGCCCTGGGCAATGATGTAGGTTTCCTGCTCGCTGGTTTCGACGCCCTCGGCGATTACCTGCATGCCCAGGCTCTTGCCCAACTGGATGATGGCGCGAACGATGGTGGCGTCGTCATCGTCGTCGAGCAGGTCCTGGACGAAGCTCTTGTCGATCTTGATCTTGTCCAGCGGCAGCGATTTCAGGTAGCTCAGCGACGAGTAGCCGGTGCCGAAGTCGTCGATGGCGATCATCGCCCCGGAGCGGCGCAGGCTCAGCAGGTGCTGCGCTGCGGTGCTGATGTCTTCCATCAGGCCGGTTTCGGTGACTTCCAGCTCCAGGCTGCGCGGCGGCAGACGATAAGCCTGCAACAGGTTGTTGACCACCCGTGGCAGCTCGCTGTGGTGCAGTTGCACCGTGGACAGGTTGACTGCCATGCGCAGCTCGCTGAAACCCAGGTCGTGCCATTCGCGCAGTTGCTTGCAGGCTTGGTCGAGGACCCATTCGCCAATGCCGATGATGCTGCCGTTCTGCTCGGCCAGTGGGATGAACTGGTCCGGCGGCACCAGGCCAAGCTGCGGGTGCTGCCAGCGCAGAAGGGCCTCGACGCCGACCACGCGGTGGTCGCGGTAGCTGATCTGTGGCTGGTACACCAGGTACAACTGGTTGCGCGGCAAGGCTTCGCGCAGGTCTTTTTCAAGCTCGCGGCGCCGGCGCATTTCGCTGTCGACGCTGGCGATATAGAACTGGTAGCGGTTGCGCGAACGGGCCTTGGCCAAGGTCATGGTCTGCTCGGCTTTTTGCAGCAGTTTTTCGGTGCTGTCGCCGTCTTCGGGGAACAGCGTGATACCGATGGTGGCGCGCAGGCGAATTTGCTGGTGGTCGAGGTCGAACGGCGCTTCGAGGTCGTCAAGAATGCTTTGCGCCAGCTCTGCGGCCTCGTAGGGCTGCTCGATGTTGGCCTGCACCAGGGCGAATTGGTCGCCGCCCAGCCGGGCCAGGGCGCCGAGGCGGCCGCTGTGGGCGCGCAGGCGGTCGGCGAGGGCCAGCAACAGTTGGTCGCCCACCTGGTAGCTGAATTGTTCGTTGATGCCTTTGAAGTCGTCCAGCCCGACGCACAGCACCGCCACCCGGTGTTGCAGGCGGCCGCCGTCGGTGAGGATCTTGTCCAGTTGCTGCTGCAGTTGCTGGCGGTTGGGCAGGCCAGTGAGGAAGTCGTACTGGGCCATGCGTTGCAGGCTGTTTTCGGCTTCGTGGCGCAAATGGGTGTTGCGCTCGATCGAGGCCAGTAACTGGTTGGCGGTGTTTACCCACAGGCCCAGTTCGTTGCGTTCGTGGCCTTTGAGCAACGGGATCTGGTGCTGGCTGGGGCGATCCGGGTTGATGTTGGTCAGGTGCTCGATGATCTTTGACAGCGGCTTGGTCAGCAGCCAGTGGTACACCAGGTACAGCACCAGGCCCATGGCCAGGGCGCGCAGCACGCCAGAGACGAAAATGATCACGGCGTTGATCAAGAAGCCCTCGCCATAGGCGCTGGTGTCCAGGGTGATGCTGAGGTCGCCGTAATACTCGCTGTAAGGGCCACGGCCGACCAGTTGCGTGGTGTAGGTGCGTTCCTGGCCCAGAATCGGGTCGGTGAGCCAGCGCATGGACATGTCACGCAGCGGGCGGGATTTTTCGGCCAGCATGGTTTCGTTGGGGTGGCCAATGGAGGCCATGCGCACCGACTCATCCTGGAACAAGCCTTCCATGACCTGCATGCCCATTTCGCGGTCGAGGCTGTACACCGCCTGGGTAGACGGGTCGCGGAACATGTCGAGGATACGCTGCGCGTCGCTGTTGATTGCCTGGCGGGTCTTGTAGACGTCATAGACGATCTGCGCGCAGCTAAGCACCACGCCGACTGCCAATGCCGAGAGCAACACCACCCTGAGCAACTTCACCGACAAGCTGTTGCGAAATTCCAGCTTCAAAGGGGATTCCTTAATCCATGCGCATGCCATTATTTTGCCATTAACTGTGGCATCAGGGTATCGACCGATTGCGCTTGCGGGCAACTCGCCCGTCGGCGGCGTTGCCCTTGGCTCTGTATCGGTTGAGTGGCCGTGCGACTTGAGTGCGCTGCGTCAGCTTTCCAGAAAATTGATGTTAGCGCGCTCTGCGCGCTGAGCAAGCCTTTGAAGGTGGATAAAGGGCGAAAAAAAACCCGGCCGAAGCCGGGTTTTTGCATGGCACGCTGTGCGTCAGGCTTTGAAGGTCTTGCCTTCGAACTGCTCGGCGACGAACGCCCAGTTGACCAGGTTCCAGAACGCCTCGACATACTTCGGACGGACGTTGCGGTAGTCGATGTAGTAGGCGTGTTCCCAGACGTCGCAGGTCAGCAGCGGGGTATCGCCGCTGGTCAGCGGGCAGCCAGCGCCGATGGTGCTGGCCAGGGCCAGGGAACCGTCAGCTTTCTTGACCAGCCAGCCCCAGCCGGAACCGAAGGTGCCAACCGAAGTCTTGGTGAACTCTTCCTTGAACTTGTCGAAGGAACCGAAGGCGGCGTTGATGGCCTCAGCCAGGGCGCCAGTTGGTTGGCCGCCAGCGTTCGGGGCCAGGCAGTTCCAGTAGAACGAGTGGTTCCAGACCTGGGCTGCGTTGTTGAAGATGCCACCCGAAGAAGTCTTGACGATTTCTTCCAGGGTCTTGCCTTCGAATTCGGTGCCCGGGACCAGGTTGTTCAGGTTCACGACGTAGGTGTTGTGGTGCTTGTCGTGGTGGAACTCCAGGGTTTCCTTGGAGATGTGCGGCTGCAGGGCATCGTGGGCGTACGGCAGCGGCGGCAATTCAAAAGCCATGGTGTCTCTCCTGATTCAGGTCTGTTTGCGGGTTGCGCCAGGCCTCACGGGTGGCCTGTATGAACGTCGGCGAGTTTGTACTCTTTGCGACGCAAGTGCCCGATCATAGCACCGGGGTAGGCGCATAACCACGCAACAACTATAGGGATTAATGCGAGCGGCAAGCGGCTAGCTGCACGTTGCACGCGCGTTCGCCGGGGCTTGCCGCTTGAAGCTTGCAGGTCACGAGAAGATCAGTTGCGCTGCTACCGCGAACATCATCACCGCCACCATCAAATCCAACAGCCGCCAGGTGGTGGGACGCGCCAGCCACGGCGCGAGCCAGGCAGCGCCCAGGGCGAGGGTCGAGAACCACACCAGCGAGGCGCTGGCGGCGCCCGCCACATAGGCCCCCGGCATGCTCTGCTGGGCACCGAGCGAGCCGATCAGCAGCACGGTGTCCAGGTAGACGTGGGGGTTGAGCAGGGTGACCGCCAACGCGCTCAACAACACCGCCCTGCGCGAGCGCACACCCTGGCCTTGCTGGTGCTGCAGGCTCTGTTTCGAGCAGGCGCTGCGCAGCGCCTTGGCGCCGTACCAGATCAGGAACACCGCGCCGCCCCAGCGGGCAACGGCCAGCAAGGTCGGGTTGTGCGCCAGCACGGTGGCCAGGCCGAACACCCCGGCCGCTACCAGAATGGCGTCGCAGATGATGCACAGCGCAGCCACCGGCAAATGATGTTCACGGCGCAAGGCTTGCGCCAGCACGAAGGCGTTCTGCGCGCCGATGGCCATGATCAGGCCGAAGGCCACCAGCATGCCGTTCAAATAGCTTTGCCACATGGCGAAATACTCCACAAAAGATGCTGGCCATTGTGGCGGGGCGGCCTGTATAAGAAAAACAAATAGAGCTGATCCGGCATTAGAGAAATTAATGTTTGACTACAAGTTGCTCGCCGCCTTGGCTGCGGTGATCGAACAAGGCGGCTTCGAGCGTGCCGCCCAGGTGCTCGGGCTTTCGCAGTCGGCGATCTCCCAACGCATCAAGCTGCTCGAAGCCCGGGTCGGCCAGCCGGTGCTGGTACGCGCCGCCCCGCCCAGCCCGACCGACGTCGGCCGGCAGTTGCTCAACCACGTCCAGCAGGTGCGCCTGCTCGAACGCGACCTGCAGCGCCAGGTGCCGGCGCTGGACGAGGAGGGCATGCCGGAACGCCTGCGCATCGCCCTCAACGCCGACAGCCTGGCCACCTGGTGGGCGGGGGCGGTGGGTGCGTTCTGCGCCGAACAGCGCCTGCTCACCGACCTTGTGGTCGAGGATCAGGACGTCGGCCTCAGGCGCATGCGCGCCGGTGAAGTGGCGGCGTGCCTGTGCGGCAGCGAGCGGCCTGTGGCAGGTGCGCGTAGCCTGGCACTGGGGGCGATGCGTTATCGCGCCTTGGCCAGCCCGGCGTTCATGGCGCGGCATTTTGCAAAGGGGTTCGACGTTGCCCGGCTGGCGCGTACCCCGGCCATCGTCTACGGCCCGGACGACTTCCTGCAGCACCGCTACCTGGCGTCGCTGGGCATCGAGGACGGTTTCCTGCATCACCTGTGCCCGTCCTCCGAAGGTTTTCTGCGCATGACCGAGGCAGGGCTGGGCTGGGGGCTGGTGCCGGAGTTGCAGGCCCGTGAGCAGTTGGCCAGTGGTCAACTGGTGGAAATCTGCCGCGATACCCCCATCGATGTGCCGTTGTACTGGCATCATTGGCGCAACGGCGGGCAATTGCTCGCGCAACTGACCGAACACCTGCGCCACGCCGCGCGCGACTGGCTGGTGCCGTTGCAGGCGTAGCCGGCGTCAGTAGCATCTGAAATCTGGCAAGGCGGAGTGGTACATGCGAATTCTGGTCACCGGCGCAAGCGGCTTCATTGGCGGGCGCTTTGCGCGTTTTGCCCTGGAGCAGGGCCTTGAGGTGCGGGTCAACGGCCGCCGCACGGAGGCTGTCGAGCACCTGGTCAAGCGTGGCGCGCAGTTCATCCCAGGCGACCTTGGCGATGCCGAGCTTGCCCGGCGCCTGTGCCAGGGCGTCGACACGGTGGTGCATTGTGCCGGTGCGGTGGGCACCTGGGGGCGCTATCAGGATTTCCATCAGGGCAACGTGGTGGTGACCGAGAACGTCGTCGAAGGCTGCATAAAGGAGCATGTGCGGCGCCTGGTGCACCTGTCATCGGCTTCGGTGTATTTCACCGGCCGCTCACACACGGATATTGCCGAGGAGCAACTGCCACGGCGCTTTCACGGCCACTACGCGCTGACCAAGCGCCTGGCCGAGCAGAAAGTCTTCGGTGCCCAGGAGTTCGGCCTTGAGGTGCTGGCGCTGCGCCCGCGGCTGGTGACCGGCGCAGGCGATGCGAGCATTTTTCCGCGGCTGTTGCAGATGCAGCAGAAGGGCCGTGTGGCGATCATCGGCAATGGCCTGAACAAGGTCGATTTCACCAGTATTCATAACCTCAACGATGCCTTGCTCAGCGCGCTGTTCGCCGATGAACAGGCGTTGGGCCAGGCCTACAACATCAGCAACGGCCACCCGTTGCCGTTGTGGGACGTGGTCAATTACGTGATGCGGCGCATGAACCTGCCCCAGGTCACGCGTTACCGCAGCTACGGGCTGGGCTACAGCCTTGCGGCGCTCAACGAGGCGGCGTGCATGCTCTGGCCTGGGCGCCCGCAACCGTCCCTGAGCCGCACCGCCATGCAGGTCATGAGCCGCGATTTCACCCTTGATATCAGCCGCGCCCGGCAGCATCTGGACTATCGTCCGCGTACCGATATCTGGGCCGCGGTGGATGAATTCTGCACCTGGTGGCAGGCGCAGGCGGGCAGGCGCTGAACCACCTGCCTGGATGATGTTCATAAGTGCGCCGCTTCGGCGGTTTATACTTATGCCTCTTTGCTATCACCGTGGTTGAATGCCCATGCGTAACGACGCCCGAGACGATTTTGACGATGTGCCTGCGCTGCGTGCCGGCACCCCCGATGACGACGAGTTGCTGCCTGCCCACGTTGCGCGCAGCCGCCAGCAAGCGGCGCGCCCGCGCAGCAACGGCCCGCTGTGGGCGTTGCTGGGCGCAGCGTTCATCGCCCTGGGCGGGCTTGGCTGGTGGAGCTTTCAGCAGATTTCGCTGATGGAGCAGCAGCTGGTTGCCACCCAGGAGAGTTTTGCCCGTATCAGCGAAGACGCCGCCGGGCGCTTGCAAGCGATCAGTGGCAAGGTCGAAGCCAGTGAGTCGAGCAGCAGCACCGGCAGCGAAGCGTTGAAGCTGCAAATCCGCCAATTGCAGGCCAGCCTTGCCGAGCAGAACAAGCAGCAGCAGGGCGTTGCTGGTCAGGCCGGTGACCTGGGCAAGCGCCTGGAGCAGGTGCTGGCTGATACCCGTGCGCAGCAAAAAGCGGTGACTGAGCTGCAAAGCCAGTTGCAGGCCCAACTCAAGGCAGTGAATGCCGAGCTTGCGGCGCTCAAGTCCGGGCAGTTGGATGGCGGCAAGCTCGATGGCCAGGTAAAGAGCCTGAGCACTGAGCTGGCGGCGTTGAAGAAGAGCAACCCGACTGCGGCGATCGAAAGCCTCGAGCAGGATGTGCTGGTGCTCAAGACGCAACTGGAGAACCGCCCTGCGGCCAACGCCAGCGGCGCTTCGGTGCAGGAGTTCGATGCATTCCGTGGGCAGACGACGCGCAATATCAGCACGCTGCAGAGCCAGATCCAGAACCTTCAGCAGCAGATCAACGCACGGCCTTGAGGGCTGGCTTGCTCGGAGTGCCGAAACACCGCGTTTTTGCCAGATCAGGCAACCCAACTCGGCCTGCTTGCCTGATCGCGGCATAGGTATCTACACCGTTTCGCACTCCGACACATCTTCTCGTGGCGAGCGGGCTTGCCCCGCGTTGGGCTGCGCAGCAGCCCTGAAACCCATCATCTTCAAAGCGTGCGCACAAACGCTGCGAACTGCTGTATCCCGTAGCCGCTGGATGTTTTTCTGCAGCCATCAGGGCTGCTTCGCAGCCCAACGCGGGGCAAGCCCGCTCGCCACAAAGCCCGCTTGCCACGAAGGCCGAGCTTCCGGTGTTTCAGGAGGCGCAGAACCCAGGCGGCAAACCCGTGACGCCCGTGATCACAACCGCGGGTAATCGATATACCCCACAGCCCCGCGCCCATAAAACGTCTCCGGTCGGGCCTGGTTCAGCGGCGCATCAGCCTCAAGCCGCGCTGGCAAGTCCGGGTTGGCGATAAACGGCACGCCAAAGGCCACGGCATCTGCCGTGCCTGCTGCCAACGCGGCATTGGCACGGGCTTTGTCGAAGCTCTCATTGGCGATATAAACCCCGCCAAACGCCGCCTTGAGCTGCGGGCCAAGGCTGTCGTCTGCCTGTTTCTCGCGCGAGCAGATAAACGCAATGCCACGCTTGCCCAGCTCGCGCGCCACATAGGTAAAGGTCTCGGCGCGGTTCGCATCGCCCATGTCATGGGCATCGGCGCGTGGCGCCAGGTGCACGCCGACTCGCCCGGCCCCCCACACATCGATGACCGCATCGGTCACCTCCAGCAGCAGGCGTGCGCGGTTTTCCAGCGAGCCGCCGTAGCGGTCAGTACGCTGGTTGGTGGTGCTTTGCAGGAACTGATCAAGCAGGTAGCCATTGGCGCCGTGGATCTCGACGCCATCAAAACCCGCCGCCTTGGCGTTTTCGGCACCACTGCGGTAAGCCTCGACGATATCGGCGATTTCTTCGGTTTCCAGCGCACGGGGCGTTGGGTAATCGCTCAACGGGCGCACCAGGCTGACATGGCCCTTGGGCTGGATCGCGCTAGGCGCCACCGGCAATTCGCCGCCCAGGTACGAAGGGTGGGAAATACGCCCCACATGCCACAGCTGCAGGAAGATCCGCCCGCCCGCTGCGTGTACCGCCTTGGTCACGTTGTGCCAGCCGCGCACCTGCTCGTCGTTCCAGATACCCGGCGTGTCGGGGTAACCCACACCCATCGCCGTCACCGAAGTGGCCTCGCTGAGGATCAGCCCGGCGCTGGCGCGCTGCACATAGTATTCGGCCATCAGCGCGTTGGGCA
The DNA here is from genome assembly GCF_014268825.1 of Pseudomonas sp. SWRI51. Lineage (NCBI taxonomy): Bacteria > Pseudomonadati > Pseudomonadota > Gammaproteobacteria > Pseudomonadales > Pseudomonadaceae > Pseudomonas > Pseudomonas sp. SWRI51. The sequence goes on from NZ_JABWRG010000027.1 coordinate 45,590, forward strand.
CGCGGCCGTCGTCGGCACGGCAGCGGGTGAGCGGCGCCATGATGATGCGGTTGGGGAGTTCGAGGTCGCCAATCTTGATCGGGTCGAAAAGCGTGGTCATTACGGTTACCTGCCTTGTCAAAGCGCTTGGCGCAGTTGTTCGAGAAACGCCTGGATGGTGTCGTCGTTGCGTTTGAAGAAGTGCCACTGGCCGACCTTCTGGCTGCTGATCAGCCCGGCACGCTGCAAGGTCGCAAGGTGCGCCGATACGGTCGATTGCGAGAGCCCGCAGCGTTGGTCGATCTGGCCGGCGCAGACGCCGTTTTCGGTGCTGTGGTACTGGTCGGGGAACTGCGTGGCTGGGTCTTTCAGCCAACTTAGGATTTCGCGGCGCAGCGGGTGGGCCAGCGCTTTGATGATTTCGTCGAGATCGGGTGCCATGACGTGCGGCTCGTGGGGTGCGGTATATCGCGATAAGGCGAAATCTATATCGATGGTTGCCGATATACAAATACCCAGAGGTTCTGATCTCAGCTTCAATCGGTATATCGCGTTATAACGATATAGTCGATGGCGATGCTAGACTGCGCCCATGAATTACCTCGCACACCTGCACCTCGGCGGCCCGGCGCCGCAACAACTGCTCGGCAGCCTGTATGGCGATTTCGTCAAAGGCACGCTGCAGGGGCGTTTTACCCCAGAGCTAGAAGCGGCTATCCGCCTGCATCGGCATATCGACAGCTACACCGACAGCCACCCGCTGGTGCTGGCAGCGCTGGCGCGCTTCCCCAGTGAGCGGCGGCGGTTTGCCGGTATTGTGCTGGATGTGTTTTTTGACCACTGCCTTGCACGGCACTGGCACGATTACGCCGACCAGCCGCTGGCGGATTTTACTGGGCGCTTTTACCGGGTGCTGCTTGCCGAACCGCAGTTGCCAGAGCGCCTGGCGCGTATTGCGCCCTATATGGCCGCGGATGACTGGTTGGGCGCCTACGGCGATTTTGCAACGCTTGAGCAGGTGTTCCGTGGCATTGCCCGGCGGCTGTCGCGGCCTGAAGGGTTGGCCGGGGTGATGGCCGAGCTTGAGCGGTTGTACCAGCCTTTGCTGGGGGATTTTCGCGAGTTCTACCCGCAGTTGCAGGCATTTGCGGCGGCGCGTCACGCCGCCTTGGCGTGACTGCGCGGCCGCGGTGCCAGCTGCTCGGCACCGAACAGCGCCTGGTCAATGGCCTGCTGTGCCTGCAAGGCCAGCACCGCACGTTCCTTGCCGGCACTGGCGAGCGCGGGCAGCAGTTCGATGCGCACCTGGCCACGGGGCTGGGCGAACAGCCTGAGCAGGTGCGAGACCAGGTCGTCATCGCCAATGAACGGAGCGATCGGGTCGCTCTGCCCATCGCGCAGGTAGCTGATGGCCACCGGCTGCACGCCGATGCCCTGGTCGATGGCGCCTGCCAGCAAGCGGCCATGGAAAGTGCGCAGGGAGCGGCCGTCGGTAGTGGTGCCTTCAGGGAATATCAGCAGCGGGCGTTGCTCGGCTAGCTGCGCGCTGATCTGCTCGCGCAGGCGCTGCCCGTCGCCACCGCCCCGGCGGATGAACAGCGTGCCGGCTTTTTCCGCCAGCCAACCGGCCAACGGCCACTGGCGCACTTCAGCCTTGGACAGAAACGACAGCGGGGCGAGCATGCCGAGCAGCGGGATGTCGGTCCACGACACGTGGTTGCTGACCCACAGCATTGGCCGTTGCGGCAGCGCGCCGTGCACGCTCACCTCGAATGGCAGCGCCGCCACCAGCCGTTGCATGAACCAGCGGCTCCAGCGTTGGCGCCGTTCAAATGGGGTTTTAAGGCCCAGGCGCTCGCCCATGGCGATGCAACTGGCCATGCCGGTACCCAAGCTGAGTACCGCAAACAAACGCAGCAGGCGGGCGCAGGCCCGCAGGCCCGGCATCAGACCGCCGCCTTGAAGTGGCGGGCGTAGCGCGGGCAGAGTTCGTCGCGTTTGAGCAGGATGAACACGTCGGCCACCTGGAAGTCTTCGTCCCAGCACGGCTCGCCACAAATCTTCGCGCCCAGGCGCATGTAGGCCTTGAGCAGCGGCGGCATCTCGGCGATGACATTGCCGGGCAGGGCAAGGGTAGGCAGCGGTTTTTTCGGCTCTGCGCGCAGGTGCTCGTTGCACAGGTAGCGGTCGCGCAGGCGCTGCATGATCGCGTGGGCCTGGATGCCGCCGTCCTGCATCGGAATGCTGGCGCAGCCCATCAGGTAGCTGTAGCAGCCTTCGTTGAGCACCTCGGCCAACTCGCCCCACAGCACCGCGATGGTGCCGCCGTTGCGGTAGTCCGGGTGCACGCAGGTGCGGCCCAGTTCCAGGATCGGCCCTTGCAACTGGCGCAGGCCATGCAGGCTGAATTCTTCTTCGCTGTAGAAGCGGCCCAGGCTGCTGGCGGCCTGGTGGTCGAGCAGACGGGTGGTGGCGACCAGTTGGCCGCTGGCCAAGTCGCGCACCCCGATGTGGCGGCAGTGGATGTCGTAGTCATCCATGTCCAGGCCCAGTTCTGCGCCCTTGAGCCTGGCCTTGAATTCACCACTGAATACGTTGAAGCGCAGTGCTTGTGCTTCCTGCAGCGCGTCTACGCCGACCAGGCGTTCGGCTTGCAGACGGCGTTCAGGGCTGTTGTCGCCAGAGCGAGCGATCCGAGTCATTGCGAGTCTCCATGGGCCAGCCAAAGGGGTGCGGCCGGTCGGCTTCGTTGTGCAAAGTCAGCCTAGGTAGACCCGGTGTCACCCCCGTGAACCTTTGGTGATGCTTGCGTGACAGGCCCTCGGCGCAGGATCGGCAGCTTGCTGCCGTGAAACCGTGCGGGTAATGTTGGCGGCCTTGTGTCACAGGATTTCACATGTTCAAGCCGTCCCGTCTGTTACCCGCATTGCTGCTGCCGCTGTTCATGCTTGCCGGTTCGCCTGCCCAGGCCAACTGGCACCTGGACGGTGAGTCGTCGCGGCTCTCCTTTATTACTGGCAAGAACGGCGAAATTGCCGAGGTCAACCGCTTCCTGGTGCTGCATGGCAAGGTAGACCGCAAAGGCGCGGCCGAGCTCAGCATCGAGATGGACTCGGTGAGCAGCGGTATCCCGCTGCGCGATGAGCGCATGCGCGACAACCTGTTCGAAGTAGAGCGCTTTGCCGAAGGCAAGGTGCAGGCACAGATCGACCTGCGCCCGATCAACGACCTGGCCGACGGCGCCCAGCTGGAGCTGCGCCTGCCGGTGAGCGTCACCCTCCATGGCCAGACCCACAGCTACAGCACCTTGCTGCTGGCGACCCGGCTCGATGAGCGGCGCTTCCAGGTAGTGACCCTGGAACCGTTGGTGCTGCGCGCCGAAGACTTCGGCCTGCTGCCGGGGCTTGCCGAGCTGCGCAAGCTGGCCGGGCTCAAGTCGATCAACCCGTCGGTGCCGGTCAATGCGGTGCTGATCTTCAACGCCCGCTGATATGCCGGGGCCGATCTTCCCGTGGCGCGATGGCAACAGCTTCGAACTGCTGATCGACGGCCCTGAATTCTTCCCGCGCATGCTGCAGGCCATCGCCACTGCCGAGGTCCAGGTGGACCTTGAGCTGTACCTGGTCGAAGGTGGAGCGTGCGCCGAGGCGGTGGTCGAAGCGCTGGAGCAGGCGGCGCGCCGTGGCGTACGGGTGCGCTGCCTGTTCGATGACTACGGTTCGCTGGCCTTCCCGGCACTTTTGCGCGAGCGCCTGAGCGCAGCTGGCGTGTACTTGCGCTGGTACAACCGCCTGCGCTGGCGGCGCGGTTTGCGCAACCTGTACCGCGACCACCGCAAGCTGCTGCTGGTAGACGGGCGCTGGGCGGTGGTGGGCGGCACCGGGGTTACCGACGAGTTCTGGCAACCGCAGCAGCCGGTAAGCGAATGGCACGAGGTGATGGTGCATATGCAGGGGCCGATCGTCAGCGACTGGCAGCTGTTGTTCGACCGCCAGTGGCACGCCAACCAGCGCCGCACCGCCTGGCGCCCGCCAGAGAACTTCGGCCTGCCGCGTTTGCCACGGGTCCCGGTCGAGGGCCAGGGGTTGGGCCGGGTGGCCTACGCTGATGCTCGCCAGCACAAGGACATCCTGCACGCGCTGGTACGTGCGCTAAACAGCGGCCAGCGGCGCGTCTGGCTGGCCACACCGTATTTTCTGCCGACCTTCAGCGTGCGCCGCTCGCTGCGCCGCGCCGCGCAGAAAGGCATCGATGTGCGCCTGCTGCTCACTGGCCCGCGCACCGACCACCCGGCGGTACGCTACGCCGGCCACCGTTACTACCCACGCCTGCTGCGCGCGGGGGTGCGGATCTTCGAGTACCAGCCGTGTTTCCTGCACCTGAAGATGGTGCTGGTGGATGACTGGGTGAGCGTGGGTTCGTGCAATTTCGACCACTGGAACCTGCGCTTCAACCTGGAGGCCAACGTCGAGGCGCTGGACCCTGCACTGACCGCAGCCGTTGCCGCGAGCTTTGCGCGCGATTTCGAGCAGAGCCTTGAGGTCGACCTGGCCCGCTGGAATTCCCGGCCGTTGTGGCGGCGGGTCAAGCAACGCGTGTGGGGCTGGCTGGACCGTTTGGTCGCGAACCTGCTGGACCGACGCGACTAGCGGCGTATATCGCCAATCGGCAAAGCGGACTAAGGTGCTTTGGGTTGTTCCCCTGCACTGGAAGGAGTGGATGCGATGATGGCGAAGAAGATTCTCATGCTGGTCGGTGATTACGTCGAGGATTACGAGGCGATGGTGCCGTTCCAGGCCCTGACCATGGTCGGCCATACCGTGCACAGCGTGTGCCCGGACAAAGTCGCGGGGCAGACGGTGCGCACCGCGATCCACGATTTTGAGGGCGAGCAGACCTACAGCGAGAAGCCTGGGCACAACTTTGCCCTGAACTTCGACTTCGTCCAGGTGCGCGCCGAAAGCTACGACGCGCTGCTGATTCCCGGTGGCCGAGCGCCTGAATATCTACGCTTGAACGACAAAGTGCTGGGCCTGGTGCGTGCATTCGACAAAGCCGGCAAACCGATTGCTGCGGTGTGCCACGGTGCGCAGCTGCTGGCGGCGGCGGGCGTGCTGGAGGGGCGTGAGTGCAGCGCGTACCCGGCGTGCGCGCCAGAGGTGCGTCTGGCGGGCGGCACCTTCATCGACATTGCCGTGGACCAGGCCCATGTAGACGGCAACCTGGTTACAGCCCCGGCCTGGCCGGCGCACCCGGCGTGGCTGGCGGCGTTCTTGAAGGTGCTGGGGACGCGTATCAGTTGATGGCGCAGGCGCTGAGCAAGCCTGTACTGGCCTCATCGCAGGCCCTGCTCAACTGCAACATTGCTGGTTGGACCCAATCCTGTGGGAAATGATAGAGAGTTGTGGCGAGCGGGCTTGCCCCGCGTTGGGCTGCGCCGCAGTCCTGGGGATTACCTTGGGTTTTCAGGGCTGCTGCGCAGCCC